>CAZANF010000012.1:16582-21775 GCA_964486425.1 uncultured Spirochaeta sp.
GCTCGCGGGCAGACGGTTTTCCCATCACTCTGCCGGAATGCACGACAATCGTATCTGCAGTTAACAGCAGTTTGCCGCAATCCGAATGAGGCACGCCCCGGACGGTGAGGTAATTTTGTGCTTGTTGTCTGGAACGTTGCTGCACACTCTCCGGCGGATTCAATCCTGGAGGTATTACTTCATCCATTGGTACCGAATCCACGGTGAAGGGTAGTCCCAGCTGCGAAAGCAGGGCCGATCGCTGCGGGCTTTGTGATGCCAATATTATATGGGGTGCATGTGTCATTTGGCTATCCTATCCTATCATGGGATTGACAGTCAGTACGAAATAGGAGAATCTGAAGGTATAGTTTGCGGGCAACTAGCTCAGCTGGATAGAGCGTCAGCCTCCGGAGCTGAAGGTCGTGGGTTCGAATCCCGCGTTGCTCATTTAGATCGATGTATTTTCCGTCCGCAGATTGAGGACGTATGCAATACAACACACTGTATCAGAGAATGCTGCACCGACTGGTGCCCTTTCTGGGGGCGCTCTGTCTGTTTTTTGCGGCGATTGAATATCTCTTCCCGAAGCCGGTCCCGTTTTTCCGCCTTGGTTTGGCGAATCTGCCGATCCTGCTGGTGCTGGATTTTCTTCCGGTTCCGCTTGTTGTGATAGTAGTGATGCTGAAGGTGTTTGGTCAGGGCCTTATTAATGGAACCCTGGCCTCCTATGTGTTCCTGTTTTCACTGTTTGGTTCTCTTGCCTCTACCGCTGTAATGATACTCGTACACAGGCTCGGTGCACGCCGGATCTCGCTGGTCGGCGTAAGCCTTTGCGGTGCTGTTGCCAGTAATCTCATTCAGGTGCTGCTGTCTATCTGGTTTATATTCGGCGCCGGATCCTGGGTTATCGCCCCGCTGTTTTTATCCATGGGGACCCTTTCGGGTCTAATTGTCGGTGTACTTGCAGAAAGGTTTCATGCCCGATCCCGCTGGCTTGCCGGAATTCGGGGTGTGGTACTGGGGGATATCGAATGATATTCCGGAAAAAGCGAAAGAAGCGGTCTGCCTCCCGGCTGTTATCCCGGAGAATCCATCCACAGATCCTCTTTTTAACCGGTGCAATCTGTGTGGTGCTGTTTCTGCTGCAGGGTAACCTACTGCTGCGTTCCGTTCAGGTAGCCCTCTTTGGTTTTCTGGCTACAATGAACGGGAAACGGATTCTGTGGGGATACTTCATGTTGATGGTAGGCTCAATTACTGTGTTTCATCTTTTTCAGCCCGCCGGTGAGGTGTTGTTCCGCATTGCCTGGGTTCCGATTACCGCCGGGGCTGTCCGGAACGGGGTGTTCAAGGGCCTGACTATTATCGGGCTGGTATTTATTTCCCTTTTCAGCATCCGGCCGAATCTGCGAATTCCCGGCAATATCGGCTCCTTGCTCACCGGCACCCTGATGTATTTCGAGCGGATACTTGAGCATCGCGGCGGGCTGCGTCTGCATGGGCTGCTGAGTTCGGTCGATTCGGTTCTGGAGGATGTGTTTCCGGTCCGGGAGCTGAGCGAGGAAACCAGCCGCACGGTATCGGCGTCCCAGGCTGACACAGGTGCAACATCGAAGGCAGGTCTCATCTTTTGTATTGTAGTTGTGACTCTTAATGCCGGGTTCATTCCCATGGGTACGTTTCTTCGGTAAGATGTCCTGATGGGACGCAAGAAGCTGAGTATACCGAAACATGAAATTGTCAACGGCTATTTGGTCCGTCTGGAAGATCTCTCGTTTGATCAAGCCGAGGCGGTAATGGAGTTCAAGCTCCGCAACCAGAAGCTGAGCTATGGAGAGATAGCTCTGCTGCTGGGTTTTGCCGATCGAGTTCGTGTCGACGGTGTTGGGGAAAATGAAGCTGATGATGGTTCGGAAATATAGGCAGTTTGAGACGTAGGGGGCATTGTGCATACACGGAGAGTCGGTTTTACAAGACGGGTTGGTGCGGCGATCATGGACACCATTTTTGTTGTGTTTTTATTCGCCCTGGCGGTACGGTTGTTTCTTTTATTCGGTGCAGTTCCGGAAAGACCTGAAGAGGTGATTGAGCAGCTTCAGGAGTCGCCCCGGAATTCACTGGTTGAACTCGGGAATCTTGCGTCCGAATGGGAGTCCTTCTTTCTGAATGAGCTATCTGCTGAAGAAAGAGCCCGGATATCCCGGCAGTCGGAGGGTTTGATTGCATATGTGGTTGATCAGAATGCACCATCAGAGCTTCTGTTCAATACCAGTCTGCAGGTTTCCGTACTGGAAGACCTGGCACTGATTATCTATCAGGAGGTTCCGCAGGAGGTTCATCCTCGCCTGGAGCAGTTGAGGCAGACTACCGAAATTGAGCTGCAGGGGATTGATGTTTCAGAGCTTGTCATTGGTCTGTTTACGATTATCAGCAGTTACCTGATTGTCCCGCTACTGGTGATTTTGCTGTACTGGTCGACGGAGCTGTTGTTCGGCTGGTCTGCAGGAAAGCGGTTGACCGGAATCTCGGTTGCGGCAATGGACGGGACCCCCGGCAATATCGGGCTGTATCTTTCGCGTTTTATTTTCAAGCAGGCTGGTCTGCTGCTTCTTGTCGCAGGATTTCTGACCGGTGTATGGTGGCTGCCGATATTAGCCGTTGCTGTTCAGGGCATCGTAATGGCTGGATTTCTGCGGGTGCTGGGACCCCGGCGAAGGGCGCTGCATGACGTTCTCAGCGGAACTGCAGTCTATTATCGCCGCAGTTTATAGATCAGTGTATACATCATTCCCGGTATGCGAATTGCGAAGTTCGTTCAGTAGATCGATAATCCGGTTTCGATATTGTTCGCCGGATTCGACATAGCCCCAACCCTTTTGAAGCTGGAAGATTCCTGCGTAGGCAGCATCTTCTCTGGATACAATTCGATGTGGAATTTCATGATCCCCAAGTATATTAGTGAGGATATGGCCTTCCACCTGGTTGTTCAGATCCGCAATATGAGTGAGTGTATGCCGAGAGTCTGTCATGAGTATAGAAGCTAAGCCACTCTTGCCGGAAAGGCAAGGTATATTTCCGGTTGTATTACTGATGCTCGTTTTCAGCCTTGTTGCAGGAGGCGGGTATGTGTTTCTATCCGCCCGCGCAATCTCCAGTACCCGCATAATTAATCAAACATCTGCACCTTTATATTACGTCTATATCTCCCCTGCAGATGAACATATGTGGGATGGGGATCTGCTGGACCGTGAGGTGCTGCTTCCGAATGAATCATATCGATTATCGGATTTGAGGTATCAGGAGATAGATCTTGTTGCGATAGACTCCCTGGGTCGGGAGTATATCTTGAATGGGGTAGATCTCCAGAGCACCGGCGAGATTAGTATCGATAACGGTTCCGAGCGCCGCAGGGAGGGAACTCTCCGGGAGCTGGGCTGGGTAGCCATACGCAATGTAACCTCGGTTCCGCTGCAGTATCTGTATATGAGTCCGGCGGACGCCGACAGCTGGGACGACAGCGAGCAGCTGTTCAAGAATGATATGCTGCTTTTGCCAAATGAAACCGAGCATGTGTATATTGATACTGATGAATACGGTACTGTAGTTTTCGATATATTGGCGGAAGACTCGGCGGGTAATCAATATATTCGATGGGATGTAAACATTCAGTTGATGAATGTAATCGATCTTCGTATTCAGGATATCCGCTGAGTACGGAGGGAGAGTATATGCGTTGTTTTGTTCGTGTAGCGTTGGTGATATTGGTGCTGCCGTTAGCAGCCGAAGAATCAATCCCGGATGATAAAAGCATTCAATTTTATTCCGGTACGCCCAGGTTTGAAATCGCTCCCTGGAGCATCGAGCATATTCGCGAACCGGTATCCCGGTTCGAACCGGCTGAATCGATGGAGGCTTTGTATACCATTCAGTGGCCTGAGGACCTATGCGGGGATGAGGAGGCTTTACGCGAGTGCGTCAAGGAGGCTTTGCTGCACATAAGCGAAATGGAAGGTTTGCCGTATCCCGATTCTTCCGGATCTGCAGGCGATATTCTTTTTCACGATTCATATGTTGTGGCATCTCCGGAAAACCGGGAGCCTCTTCCGGACCCAAGCCTTGAGGATTTTACCGATGAACTGCAGTTGTTTGTGCTGCAGGATGATAATGATTTCGGTGAAGTGGTTATGCAGGTCACCATCAGGAGTGATGAGCGGTATACCATTCAGGTGCAGAATGCCACCAGGCTGCGGCTTGGGATTTTGCCCTCGGTAGCCCCCGGCAACATGCTTTTGTACCTGGATCTTCTGCCGGAAGAGGATGCCTTGCATATATACGGAGTCGGAGCTCTTGATGTTGCCAGATTGAAGCTCTTCCGCGGGTTGATTCGGGACCATCTTGAAACCCGGGCCGATGCCCTGGTTGACTGGATGCGGCAGGAACTCCATTCAAACAGCAGGTAAACATATCTTGACACAGCTCCCTTGATGATCTACTTTTTAGGGATACAGTTGAATGGAGGGTGTATGGAAATTGTATTGATGATCCTCCTTCCTTTCGGCGGTGTACTTCTAGGTTGGCTGGTTCGTTGGCTGTATGCCAAGTTTCAGCTCTCCTCGCTCGAACAGCGGGCAGAGAGACTTAAACAGGAAGCAGTAAAAGAAGCGGAATCAATAAAAAATCAGCTTCTGTTGGAAACAAAAGATGACCTTATTGAAGAACGGAACGAGCAAGAGAGAGAGTTTCGTGAACGCCGGAGTGAGCTCCAGCGATTTGAGCGAAGGCTCCTGCAGAAAGAAGAAAACCTAGAAGCAAAGATTGAGCAGGTGGAACGCCGGCAGCAATCTTTCATCGACCGGGAGAAGGTGTTACAGGATAAAGAACAGAGTTTACATGAATTGGAAGAGAATCTTCGCAATGAGTTGGAGCGTGTCTCCGGTCTTACTATAGATGAAGCTAAATCACTCATTATTCAGTCTCTGGAGGATGATGCCCGGCATGATGCCCAGGGTATGATCAACAAGATTGAGGCGGAGGCTCGCTTGACAGCCGACAAGCAGTCGCGGGCTATTCTGCTAACTACAATCCAGCGTCTGGCCAGTGAGGTAAACGCAGAGGCCACGGTAACCACGGTAAGCCTGCCGACTGATGAGATGAAGTGGCGTATTATCGGCCGTGAAGGATGCTACATCCGGACCCTGGAGACCCTTAACG
>CAZANF010000013.1:0-21137 GCA_964486425.1 uncultured Spirochaeta sp.
TCGACTGTTTTGTATAAATCAAATTCAAGAATCTCAAGCGACAGCTTGCCGGCCTCAATCTTTGAGAGATCGAGCACATCGTTTACCAGTGACAGGAGTATTTCTGTAGAAAACAGAATCTGTCCGGCATACTCACGCTGTTCTACATCCAGCTTGGTATCAAGCAGCAGCTCCGACATTCCTGTTATGGTATGAATAGGGGTGCGAATTTCATGGCTCACATTCGCCAGAAATGCAGATTTCGTTTTTGTTGCCTTTAGTGCATCCTCCCGTTCACGAATGAGGCGCTGCTCACCGTGCCGTTTGTTTGTAATATCATCGATTACCGCAAACACAAACGGACTATGTTCAGGAGAAGAAATATAGCTGACATCAATCTGCCACCATCCGGTTATATCATTAATGCAGAACTCACCCTCAATCTGAAAGTGGGAATCGTCCGTGCCGGATAAAATCTGGGTGAACCGCTGATTGAAATCGGTTCTGGTTGCGCTGGAAAGGATAGCGGTAAAATCGGACTGCAGCGCTTCTTCCTGCGTGCTGAAAAGCATGGCAAGCGCACTCCGGTTGCAGTATACCACTTGTGCGGAGGTGTTCAGGATGAGTATTCCTTGCGGCAAGTACTCGAAGATAAGCTGGAACTGGTGCCCGAATGTACTCATCGCAGTTGCCTCATATCAGGAAAAATCAATATGCAGCACCTCGATTGCTTTCGCTCTAAGCTGCTGCGGCCGCAAGGGTTTAATCAGATAGCTTTTCACCCCATTCTGTAAAGCAGTTACCACCGCATCCTTGCGGGAAACAGCTGAAAAGACAATCACCGGGGGAATTTCAGTCGGCTGATACAGCTTCTGCAATGTTTTGAGTACCTTAAACCCATCCATCTCTGGCATCATCAGGTCCAGAAAAACCAGATCGAAACGGCTCAGATCCTTTGTATCGACAAAGCGTCGTCCGTTGGAAAAGGAGGTAATTTTGGAGCCTACCTCCTCAAAGGTGGTTCGTGTAAGCTCCTGAATTACCGGATCGTCATCCACAATTGCTATTGAGGCTCCTCTCAGAATGTCCTGATTATGCACCTGACCTGCACACTCAGTGGAGAATCGCATATTGATAGAACCGTCGGCCTTGCCGCTTCTGCTCTTTTGCAAAAAGCTTTCCCCGTCCTTCTGTGAGCTCTGCAATAGAGGCATTGCCTCTGTAAGGGAACCTGCTACATGTATCGAGTTGAAATCCTGGTTGGTGTGCAGCATTTTCGCTACAAAGGGGGCCTGAGTCAGCATTACCAGGTTATTCGGTCTGGTTTTCGTACTTTCCAATACTGTCTCGATGAGAGTCCGCAGCTTAATTGAATCAGCAGAGGTGATATCAACCCCGCTCAGCATGATCAGAACGCGAGGATTCGATAGATTATACAGATTCATGAGTTCATAAATCTTGAACTGCATCAGGTCTATCTTGTCTACGTTCAAACCTAAAGCAATCTCCAGGAAGAGCATGCCGTCATTTACATGTGCCTCAACTACCGACGGGGTGTCGTCCACTACTATAGAAATTTTAAGAAAACTGCCGACGGCGGCTATAAACTCATCCAGCTTGATCGGTTTGAAAAAAAACTTTTTCACCCCGTAGCTGCCCACCTTTACAACCTCATCACGAGCTATTTTGGCCGAAACCATAATTACAGGAGTACGAGCGGTATTTGGGTCCTCTGTCTTGGCCTTCAGAACCTCTTCGGCACTCATTCGTTCAAGATGAAAGTCCATGATAATGAGATCGGGGTGTTCCGAACGGATTTTTGAAATCGCATCCAGACCATTGATAGCCTGAATAACCTGGATATCAAATCTTTCCAATTTCTGCGTTACAAAGTTTCGAAACGATTTGGATTGATCAATTACTAACACTTTTTTCATATTTTAAATGCCCTTTGGACCCTTATTAATATGTACTTGTTCGCAGCATAGATTTCAAGCTATTATACCGAGATGTGGCGTATTTCTCATATGCAATCTGTTTTCATTCTTCTTTTCATCCTGATTTTCTGTTCTGCATCAATCCAGGCTCAAACAGCCTCAAATATACCCGTTATTTCACCTCCTGCGTTAGAGCTTGATTTTGATCCCCGGGTATATGGTGCCGATATCGATATTAATCTGGGATTCCCCGGCCAATATACCAATCGCTGGACTCAGCTGCATGCACGTATCGGGGCGGGTTTGCAGAAGGAAGGTTACCATCGTCGGCCGGACGGCAGCCTGTTCATTTCCAGTCAACCCGAAGAACTGCAGCAGGCCATGCACAGGCGCATCGAATTCGGCGCGCGCTACGGGCTGCTTCACGGGATCGGCTGGAATGAAGAAACTCAGCAGCCTCGAGCACAGGGATTCCTGCTGCTCACAAGCAGCTATGATCGGCATCTTGTGAGTAACGATCCGGACTACTTGATATCTGCAACGGATTACCCGGATCGCCTGCATAGCCTTACCCAGTTCATTATCGCCGGTATTTTTATCGATAGCGTACAACACAGTGCCCGTGTTCGTGATGGAGAGTATCTTGAAACGGCACTGGAATTCGGCCCGTACTGGCTTGGCAATCGCCTGCTTGGAAATGCCGACTTCCTTCGCCTGCATGCTCGCGGTATTTTCTACCGTCCCCTCTTTACCGAGGGTTTGTACTGGGTAAACGGCAGCTATCTTGATATTCTGTGGGGCGGCTGGGCGAAGGGATCAACCATACCGACCAATCAGCGGGCATCCTTCGGCGGGTTCGCGCCACGCAGTGGACTTGGAGGAACTGTTAGAGGATTCTACAGCGGTCGATTTGATGCTGATGTAAAGTTTGCAAATGCAATGGACATACGCTATCAGTTTCCACCGGTATCGGTAGTCGGTATCGGACTGCTGGGGTATTGGGATATAGGCTACTATCGGGAATTACGGGACTCACCTGCAGATGACCCGTTCAATCTCGGCTGGCTTGCATCCAACGGTGCAGGAATATCCATTACCCTTCTCGAGTCCTGGACCTTGGTGTTATACAGTCATCTTCCATGGTTCGGTGCGACTGCGTATGAGGAAGATGCAGGAGGCTTATCCTTCACTTTGGATTTCGGCTTCCATCAGTAGGGTGTGGAATGCTATAGTACCGACCATGAATAAAGCAACAGGATACATTGACCCGCGTACGACACTCTCACTTGGAGAATCCTGCCCCGACCTGCCGCTTCCGGACATCGATGAACTCAATACCTCCCTGCAGTCTGCGATTATATCATCCTCAGGCTGGCGTTTCATCGCCGCACCAGGTGGCGAGGAGGATGCATCGGAACGCCTGTCGGCCAAATCCGCGGGGCTGGCCTGGGTCATGGCAGCCGGTATCAGCAGGTATTTTGCCAATCAGAATCAATCATCTACTCCGCAAACCGTGCTCGTCGCGTGCGATTCACGACCAACGGGACCCGCAATCGCCTCTATCGTTATCCGTGCTCTCGCTGCCAAATCTATCAGAATACGCTATGCCTTTATTGCTGCCTCTCCGGAGGTAATGGCTTACGCGGCGCTTGAGCCGGAACTGTCCGGATTTATATATATCAGCGCAAGTCATAACCCTGTTGGATATAATGGATTCAAGATAGGCGGACCAGGTGGGGGTGTCTTCGGCGGCAGCGCCGCGGCTCAGCTCTCCGAGCAGCTGTATACCCTGGCCAAAAGCCCGGAAGACTTGGCCGCATGTCATGCTGAATTCACCGCTGTAAGTGAACGCGAAATCGCATCAGTTCTCCAAAGCGCCGAAGTCTGGAAAGAAGCTGCCCTGCAGGCCTATCACAGCTGGACCGATCTTATCGCTTTCGACCGCGATGATGATATCGCAGCCTCCTTGAGCGAGAGTATACGCATGTCTCCGATCGGAATTGTTCATGACATGAACGGAAGTGCACGCTGCAACAGCATAGACGATAAATACCTCGGCTCGATCGGTCTGCAGGTGCATGCCCTGCATCCCGGACTGCGTAATTTTTCGCATGCAATCGTACCCGAGGGTGATTCATTGCTTCCCTGCTGCCATGAATTGGCGCATGTGCATGCCGGTAATCCTCAGTTTCTGTTCGGATATGTCCCTGATAATGATGGGGATCGAGGAAATCTGGTTGTTTTTGATTCCAATCTTTTCAGAGCCAGACCGGTAGTCGCGCAGGAGGTATTTGCTATTGGTGTGGTAGCGGAGCTCAGCTGGCTTCTCTACAGCGGTCAGCTTCACATGGATCCCAACGGACGTCTCCAGGAGCGGGCTGCTGTGGTGGTAAACGGTCCAACCAGTTTGAGGGTTGATGCTATCTGTAAACTTTTTGACGTTGAGGTCTATCGAGCCGAGGTGGGTGAAGCAAACGTGGTTGAGTTAGCCGAAATTCTTCGCTCAAAGGGCTACATGGTACGGATCCTGGGCGAGGGTTCCAACGGGGGCACAATTCTGCACCCGGCTCGAATCCGGGACCCCCTGAATACCCTGGTATCCCTGGTCAAATTTCTGCGACTTCCGCCCAACCAGGCCGGGCTTACTCCATGGAAGATATGGGCATCCCGCTGCGGAAGCGAAACAGCAACAGCCGATCTGGCCGCTCTGCTACGAAGCTTGCCTCAGTATATCACTACCGGCGCATATGAAGAACGCGCCGTCCTTCGCGGAACAACCAAGGATCACGCTGCCCTGAAAGCTGCATATGAAGATCTTTTTCTGGAATACTGGCAGCAGAGAAAAAACTATCTGCATGACAGATTCGGATTCTACACGTACAAGTTCTTTAACACGGAGGGCGCAGAACAGCGCGCCGGTATGGGCAGGGAATATCGCAGTGGAGACCAATCCGGTGGTCTTACGGTACTGTTCAAGGACGATACCGGTAATCCACGCGGCTTTTTCTGGATGCGCGGCTCAAAAACAGAGCCCGTTTTTCGAATAATGGTCGATATTGATTCTAATGATCCGCAGGATGAATCAGATTTGTTCGAAGACCATCGCCGACTCGTTGAACAGGCCAACGACAAGGTCATCAAACTTGCCGAAACATAATAACAGGAGTACTTTAAGAATCATGTCGCTGCAGCAAATATTTCCAATCTCTATTTATAACTCTAAATCCCGAACCCGCGAAGACTTCACACCAATTTACGAAGACCATGTCGGGATGTACGTATGCGGACCTACGGTATACGGGGATACCCACCTGGGTAATGCCCGCCCTCCGGTAATATTTGATGTCGTATATCGTTTTTTTACCCTGTACGGGTACAAGGTACGCTATGTCCGCAACATTACCGATGTAGGACATCTGGAAGATGAAAATAACGACGAGGGTGAGGACAAAATTGCCAAAAAGGCCCGCCTGACCAAGGTTGAGCCGATGGAGATTGCCCAAACCTATACCAATCAGTATCGTACCCTGCTTGGCCGAATGGGAGTACTGCCCCCGAGCATAGAACCTGCTGCCTCAGGTCACATTATCGAGCAGCAGGATATTATCTCCAGAATCATGGATGCCGGATATGCATATGAGAGCAAGGGATCAATCTATTTTGACCTGCGGAAATTTGCCGAAGATCATCCCTACGGCGGGCTTTCCGGCAAAAACATGGAGGAACTCCTGTCCGGCACACGCGGGACTGCAGGACAGCAGGATAAACGCAGTCCACTTGATTTTGCACTGTGGAAATCCGCTGATCCGTCGCATATTATGCGATGGAGATCCCCATGGGGGGAGGGATTCCCCGGCTGGCATCTGGAGTGCACGGCAATGAGCACGAAGTATCTGGGAGAAATCTTCGATATTCACGGCGGGGGTCTGGATCTGCAGTTCCCGCATCATGAAGCCGAGATAGCACAGAATCGGGCCGCGTACGGAACCGACCCTGCCCGGTTCTGGATGCACAATAACATGCTTACTATTGATGGCCAGAAAATGAGTAAAAGCCTGGGTAACTTTGTCACCTTGCACGAGTTGTTCTCCGGAACTCACAAGCTGTTCAGCAAGCCCTACAGTCCACTGACCGTACGGTTTTTTATGATGCAAGCCCATTACCGCAGTCCAATTGATCTATCCGATACTGCACTGCAGGCGGCTGAAAAGGGACTGCAGCGACTGAGAGAAGGATATGCACGCCTGGCTGAACTAGCAGGACATGAAGCGATTGAATCACTGGATTACGGCAGCGACCATGGTTTAATCGGATTGACCGAAAGCGGACGCTTGCACTTCAATCTTGATGAAACTCTACATTCCGGGGTCTGGAAGATAGCGGCCAGCGGCAGCGACCCGGCAGCAGCCGATCCGGATAAGGACGGAACGGATGCTGCAGCAATACATGAGCTGTGTGCCCGCTGCTGGCGACACATGGCGGCTGATTTCAACACTCCGAAAACTATCGCAGATCTGTTTGAAATGACGCATATTGCCGGCCGTATAGAAGCCGGGACAGCAGCCCTCCCGGCGGAGAAAGACCTTCAGCTTCTGTATGAGACATTCACTATATTTTACCTAGGAGTATTGGGCCTTGGCAGTGAGTCAAAAAACGATGATACCCGGCTGGAATCACTGGTCAAAATGCTGATTGAATACCGCACCCAGGCCCGCAAACGCAAGGACTATGCTGCATCGGACGAGATCCGTGATGTTCTGCACAGCCTGAATATCTCATTGCTTGATGGAAAAGACGGAACCACATTCAGAATCCAGTGACTCAGATGACCTGAATATCAGCTACTGCGGATTGTAGATCTCGTTTTTTATACCGATTAACCCGTCGCTGCGGCGCTCAATGAAGCCTTCATTCTCCAATGCAGCGGCTGCATTGGCTACCCTGGCTGAAGGAAACTCCACCGACTCGGCAACTGCAGCAATATCCACCCATTCATGCTGCTGAAGAAGCCGCAGAATACGTCCCCGGAGCTGCCGCTGGGAGTTTTCAAACGGCTTCTGCCGAACATAGTGACGACTGCGTCGATTCGGGTTCGGAACCTCGGCCTTTACCGCAACGCCTAGGTCCATAAGCGCATAATACCATTCCCTGGGATTCTGTCGATCAAGGGTCTCTTTAACCCTGTCCAGGAGCAGCACATCCGGGATATTCTCCTGCTCCGGATAGAAATAATGCAAAAAGACACGCCGTATATTCGTCTCTATAAAAACCACCGGCAGGTTATACACAAAGGCAGCCAGGGATCCGGCCGTATTTGGACCTACCCCCGGCAGCTTCTGCAGTTCACCGGTTGTTTGAGGCAGTTTACCGCCATAGTGCTGCTCTATCATCCCGGCGGCGAGAAGAAGAAACTTGGCACGCCGGTTATATCCGAGGCCGCTCCACAGCGAGAGCACCTGCGAAAGCTCGGCTGCGGCCAGCTCTCCAAAACCGGTAAATGTCGAGATAAACTGCTGGTATTTGGGCAGGACCCGCTGGGTCTGAGTCTGCTGGAGCATAATTTCACTGATATAGATAGCAAACGGATCGCGAGTATCACGCCAGGGGAAGCTCCGTCCATATGAGGAATAGTAGTCCCACACCATCGAGCGAAATTTCCCGATGGACGAGCCGGTTGCTGAATCAGGTTTGAACTCGGGCAGCTGCACGGCTTATTTCTTTGCCCGTTTCTCGGCCTTGCGCTTGATCTGGTTCCACACCCCGGTGAGCCCCATGGCCTTCCTGGCCTGAACCAAGGTATCGCGGGCTACCTGACGCATGCGCTCGGTCCCCCGGAAGATAACCTCATCTACCCAGCCGCTATCGGCCTCAATTGCCGCCCGTTTCTCACGAATTGGATCCAGCAATGCATTTATCGCCGCAGCAAGCTTCTGCTTAACCTCAACATCCCCAACCTGTCCGGCGCGATAGCGCAGCTTGAGATCCTCAACCTCTTCCCGGTCAGGATTAAAGATGTCATGGTATATAAATACCGGGTTTCCCTCTACCGTACCCGGTACATCTGCACTGATACGGTTCGGATCGGTATACATGGATCTGACCCGCTTCTCAACGGTTTTCGCATCGTCCGAAAGCAGAATGGTGTTGTTCAGCGACTTGGACATTTTCGCATTGCCGTCGGTACCTACCAGTGTCGGAACCTCACCAACAAGAACATCGGGAACCGGAAAAACCTCATCATACAGGTAGTTAAAGCGGCGGGCGATCTCCCGCGTCAGCTCTACATGAGCCTCATTATCCTTGCCTACCGGTACAATATGGGCCCGCGGCAGCAGTATATCCGCCGACTGGAGGACGGGATACCCGAGCAGCCCGAAAGGCATCTCGTTCAGATCTGCAGCGCGAGCCATATCCTTCAGGCTGGGCAGCCGCTGCAACCGGGGTACGGAGACCAGCATCTCGAAAAAGAGATTCAGCTCGTACACCTCAGGTACGGCCGACTGGAGATAGATGGTAGTGGTGGCCGGGTCAATACCGCAGGCAAGATAATCGGTTACCATGTCGCGCGCATTAGCAGATATCGCCTCGATATTTTCCCGGTTGGGTTTGGTAGTGAGCATGTGCAAATCAGCAATAAGAAAATAGGATTCGTATTCCTGCTGCAGTTTCACTCTGTTCTGAATAGAGCCTACATAATGCCCCAGATGCAGGCGCCCTGTCGGGCGGTCACCGGTCAAAAGACGTTTAATCATGCTGTCCTCACTTATCCTGTTGTTATACAAGCGGCTCGTCGTCAAACATATCCGCCGGGTTATCCTGTGCTATTTCCGTGTTTTTCGCAACGCCCTTACCGGTTTCCATGAGAATACTGATAGGTCTTGTGGCCGGAATGTTCTCACACACAATCTTTATTACCATAGTAAGCGGAACCGACAAAAACATTCCGACAATACCCCACAGCCAGCCCCAGAAAAGCAATGAAAAGATAATAACGACAGGGATGAGGTTTAGCCTGTCCCCTTGTAGTTTGGGGTCGATAATATTGCCGATAATAAGCTGAGAAAGCCACATGACGGCTATTGCAAGCACAATCGGATTGGGGTTGGGATAATACTGCACCACGATAAACAGGAAACTCAGGGCGCTAATGAAAATAGAGCCGATATTCGGAATGAAATTGAACATGAAGGTGAGAATTCCCCAGATTATGGCAAAATCAACCCCGATAATCGAGAATCCGACCATTACGATACCGCCGGTAAGAGCGCTGGTAAAGAGTTTCAGGCCCAGATAATGACCGACTTGTTCGTTAATATGCAGGGTAAGCAGCATTATTTTATCGGTTCGCGGACCCTCAAGGGCAGCCATTACCTTCGGCTGAATATACGGAGCTTCAATCAGTATGAACAGGAGAAACAGCATTACCATTGTAAATCCGGAAATAAAACTTATGAATCCCCCGGACAGAGCAAAAAGGTAGCTGCTTACGGTTCGCATGATATTGAATTCAGCGAGCATCTCCGGAGGTACATTAAAAGTATCAGCCAGAGCCTCGATTATCTCGAGAAAACGGCGCTGATATGCCGGAAACTGCCGTAAAAGCTGCTGTCCGCTTGTATAAAGAATCAGGCCGACAAGAAAACCGCTTCCCAGAATAAGTCCTATTACCAGGGAAATGGACAGTATCCTGGGTATATGAACACGGGTAAGAAACCGGATTATAGGATATACCGCGAAGGCAAGCAGGGAAGCAATAACCAGCGGCAGCAGGAATGAACCGATCATCCGCATTACCATACCTATCAGCACTATAGTAATTACCACCAGCAGACCGGTGTTCAGTCGAGTATTCTCCATGAGCAAAGAATACCACTTTCTTTACAGCCTCGTCCATGCTACTTTTTGATCATGCATACAACCCATCGCTTTTTATTTGAATCTGCATCCTGCATGAAGGAACTATCTGAAGAATCAGTAGACCTCGTATTAACCTCCCCTCCTTATCCGATGATTGGCATGTGGGATGCAGTATTCGCTGAGCAGGAACCGCGTATTGGAACTCATTTAACTGTTGGAGAAGAGACGGCAGCATACGAGAAAATGCATGGTTTACTTGACCCGGTATGGGAGCAGAGCTTGCGGGTATTGAGACAAGGTGGGTTTCTCTGCATAAACATCGGGGATGCAGTCCGTACCATCAATAAAAACTTCCGGATGTATACCAATCATTCAAGAATAACCATTCAATGCGAGCGGATAGGCTTTCCCAGCCTGCCGTCGATACTATGGAGAAAGCAGACCAACGCGCCTAACAAGTTCATGGGCTCCGGCATGCTCCCATCCGGGGCCTACGTCACCCTGGAGCATGAGCACATCCTGCTGTTCCGCAAGGGGGGCAAGCGCATTCACCATCCTGAAGACAGTAGTCGTCGGCGACGGAGCGCAATGTTCTGGGAGGAGCGAAACTCCTGGTATTCGGATATATGGGATTTCAAGGGGGCGAGACAGCTGCTCGACGGTGAACAGGGGCGTTTCCGCAGTGCTGCCTTTCCCTTTGAACTGGCGTTCCGGATTATTCATATGTACAGCATGCAGGAGGATACCGTGCTGGACCCCTTTGTCGGCACCGGCACCACAACCCTTGCCGCCGTCGCATCGGGTCGGAATTCAGTCGGTATTGAGATAGACCCCTCCCTTCGCCCCGTTGTAGAAAAAACTTTGGCAGTTGATCCGGCTGAACTGAATAAGCGGCAGCAGCAGCGACTCCTTGCTCACGACACATTCATAAAACAATATACTCAAGCGAAGGAGCGTGAGCCGCGGCATACAAATCTGCATTACGGGTTTCCGGTTATAACCAGGCAGGAAACCGAACTGCGCTTACCTGCCGTGCAGAACATCTCTGCATTGCACAAAGACATGTATCAAGCTGAACATCGATGGATAGAAAAGGAAATATGATACTCCAGAGTTTCGAGCCTGTATATTCTCAGGACATACACGTATTGATTTTGGGTTCCATGCCGGGTGAGCGCTCGTTGCGGGAGCAGGAATACTATGCCCATCCACGCAATCTTTTCTGGCCGTTCATGTATACCCTGTTTGGCATAGAACCCGGCGCTCCCTATCAGCAGCGCCTTGGGCAGCTCACAGAACATGGGATAGGTCTGTGGGATGTGCTGAAAAACTGTATCCGATCCGGCAGCCTGGATTCGAATATCCAGGCAGGCAGCGAATTCCCCAACGATATACCGGCCATTATTGCTGAATGCACACAGCTGTCGGCTGTCTGTTTTAACGGCCGGAAAGCCGAGCAATCCTTTAACCGGTATGTACTCAACAAGCTGTCTGCAGAAAGCATACAACGGCTCACGTTTCTGAGACTGCCGTCTACCAGTCCGGCTAATGCCGGGCTGACAAGGGAATCAAAGCTGAGTGAATGGTCTATCCTAAAAGATTACGCCGGGTGAGATTCCGGCATTTCGTTGACAAGAAGGATGAGAACCGGGTAGATGTTGTCGTAATGAATATGCAAACCTATGATGTCATTGTAGTCGGTGCCGGTCCCGCAGGGATGATGGCTGCCGGGACAGCAGGAAATGCAGGTGCCCGGGTACTGCTGCTGGAGAAAAACCCGCATCCCGGCCGCAAACTGCTCATGACCGGCGGCAGCCGCTGCAACTTTACGAATGTGGAAATGGATATTCATCGCCTCACTGCAAAGTACCTGGATGCCGGCAAGGCATTGATCAGCCCGTTCAGTAAAATGGGGCCTCGCGAGGTGCTTCACTTTTTCCAAAGCCGGGGTATGCCGTATCATGTAGAGGACAATGGACGTGCATTTCCTGCAACAAACAGAGCTGAGTCTGTCCTGAAGGTACTTCGTGCCTACATGCAGGAGGGAAAGGTAGAGCTGAGAACCAAACCGAGGTAGATGCTCTGCTGGTGCACCAGGGACGGGTGAATGGTGTAAGGATCGGCAGGGAGCGCATTCAGTCTGCATCGACAGTAGTGACCACCGGCGGCTTGGCCTACCCCCAGACCGGTTCCACAGGCGATGGATTTCGCTGGCTTGAGAGAATTGACCATACCATTATTCAGCCGGAGCCGTCTCTTGTACCTGTGATTGTGCATGAGACCTGGATTCAGAGCCTGCAGGGCCTCTCCTTCCCGAATCTTCGTATTTCAGTGCTGCGAGGCGACCGGGTACTGGAGCGCGCCGAGGGAAAGGTACTTATAACTCATTTCGGGTTGAGCGGTCCCGGCATTCTTAATCTGGCCAGCCGTATTGCAGATATCGCCGCCGAAAACACCACTGAGCCAACCAGGATATCATTGAACTTCTTCCCTCAGACAGATGGGGGCAGCCTGGACCGGGAGCTGCAGCAGCTGTTAAGCAGCGCGCCGCGCCGGAAGCTCAAGAATATTCTCGAGACAATGCTTCCGCCACGGCTGGCAGCAAGAATTCTGTCGACAGTCGAACCGCAATTCGAGAACCCGGCAGAGATTACCGGAAGCTCCGTACCGAAGAACCTGCGCAAGCGGATCTTGCAGCTGATGCAGGACTACCGCGTCACCTTCAAGGAGCTGCAAGGCGAAGACTGGGCGCTTGTTTCCCGCGTCGGGGTTCCCTGTGACGAGGTAGATTTTCGGTCACTGGAGTCCAAGATTGTACCCGGGCTGTTTGTTGCAGGCGATATTCTTGACATCAACCGGCCCTCGGGGGGATACAGCCTGCTGATTTGCTGGGCAACCGGTTTTGTAGCTGGTGAATCTACCGCTGCAAGGCGTCATCCACCCGCACCTCCCCCGACATAATCTGATCAAACCACTGTTTGCTGAACCTGCGGTAAAAGCGCACCTGTGCGGATTCTGATCGCCGGTTCCGGGCGGCAGCCGCAACAGGTTTATAAAAACGGGTATACCACTCCTGAGTCAGCTCGTGGATATAGGGGGCCCTGTTGATCTCCTGCTTCACAACCTGCGCTGCACAATGAAGAAACTGGTTATGCAGATATCTGTATATTCCGGACTCATTCGGCAGAGGATCAAATTCCGGAACGACCTGATCTATCTTGCTCACCCGGACAAACAGACGGTACTCATCCTCCGGGCTCATTAACAGGGAATTCATCCAACCGGCAACGATCTGCACTGCGATACGCAGCGGAGCCCGTTTACGCTGTTCGGCAACAAAGAGTTGATATATTTCACCAACCCACAGGCTGTCCGGGCAGTCATGAGTGTTCCAGAATCGAATCATGTCGACAAAGATATCGGTTGCCAGCTTCCCTGGAAAAAGATAGGACAGAGAGTTATTGCGAATATAGTCGATAGCGTTCCGGTAGAGATTCTCATACCATCGATCTACCTGCTCCCTGGTATTTGCCGGTTCGCGCCCGAATCTGCGAATAAAATAGGAACGGTTGTAGTCACATATTTCTTTTTCAAGCCATTCCCAGGTATGCGGACAGGCAACAGAAAACTCGCTATCCGGTATATACCGAAACACCCCGGTGTTGCGGTGGAATCGCTCCTTGGCCCTCAGGAGAGGCAGCTGATTGCGTTCTACATAGTCGGTGATCCGGTATTCAAGGGGATAGCTGCGTACCTCCGCCGTCAGAAACAAGATGCCAAGTGATTTGGCAGCTGATACCCGGTGATGCCCGTCACGAACGAAATAACAGCCGCCGATCTCTATGAGGGAGACCGTTTCATTAAGTCTTTGATTGAACAGCAGATTATATACGGCTATCCAGCGGGGTGCCATCCAGGACTTTCGCGGATGAAACTCGCGTGAGAAATCTTCTCCACGGTTTTCTGACCCGATAATCGCTTGAACCGGCACTTCCTGTATCCCGACATAAGCTTCATTTACTGCATTAATTGCTTCCAGGACCTGGGAAAGCAGGAGAATACGATTATCATGACCGAACAGGCGCGAGAGAAGGCTTGTATCCCTTTTTCCGCGTTTGAGAGCCGTTTGAAAGGCCCCGTCAGCATTTGGGTATTGTAATGAAATACTCACTGCAGCAGTATACCACAATCAGTGATGATTATGAGGAAAACCCTTGCAGCAGATCCCTGCTGCAAGGGTTCGAGCAGTTTATTTCTCCAGTTTCGCGCGGAGCACCCGCTGCAGGATACCCCCGTGCTGGTAGTATTCAACCTCAACCGTTGAATCAATGCGGCATACTACCTCGAATTCAGTGACGGTACCGTTGTCGTGGACAGCAGAAACAGAAATCCTCTGACCAGGAACAACGGAGCCGTCTACCATAATTGAAAATCGCTCGGATCCATCTAATCCAAGAGTTTCAACATTTTCACCTGCGGCAAACTGCAGCGGCAGAATACCCATTCCAACCAGGTTGCTGCGATGAATTCGCTCATAGGACTCGGCAATTACCGCCTTGATCCCCAGCAGATACGGACCCTTGGCGGCCCAGTCGCGGCTGGATCCCATACCGTAGTCTTTGCCGGCCAGAACAATCGCCGGCACACCCTCCTGCTTGTAACGCATACCCGCATCGAAAATCGACATCGATTCCTTGCTGGGAAAATGAGTGGTGGCGCTGCCGGTGGAGCCGGGAGCCAGCATGTTCCGGAAGCGAATATTGGCGAATGTACCACGGGTCATAACCCGATCGTTTCCACGTCGGCTGCCGTATGAGTTGAAATTACCGGGCTCGACTCCAATCGACTGCAGATAGCGCCCCGCCGGTGAGCCGGGATCTATTGCCCCGGCCGGACTGATATGATCGGTAGTAATGCTGTCGCCGGCCATAACCAGAACCCGAGCATTGGTGATCGGCTGAATTTCATCCGGTTCAGCCTTCATGCCCTCGAAGAAGTCCGGCTCCTGAATATAGCTGCTTTGATCATCCCAGGGATACAGTGCTTCGCTGGCGACCGGTATCTTGTTCCACTGCTCGTTGGAGTCTTCAAGACCGCTGTAGCTCTGTATAAAGGCGTTCCGATCCAGTGCCTTGTCGACAAACTCCAATATTTCCTTGTCGTCGGGCCAGATATCCCGCAAAAACACCGGTTTTCCATCCTGATCGGTGCCGAGAGGTTCTTTTTCGAAATCAATATTCACGGTTCCGGCAAGGCCGTAAGCGACAACCAGCGGCGGTGAGGCCAGATAATTGGCACGAGTATGCGGATTAATCCGGCCCTCAAAGTTTCGGTTCCCGGAGAGAACCCCGGCCACAACCAGATCACCCTGTTCTACAGCCGAAGAAACCTCCGCCGGCAGTGGACCGCTGTTACCGATACACGTCATGCAACCGTAACCAACCAGATAATAGCCGAGCTTTTCCATTTCGGCCATCAATCCGGCTCGAATGAGATACTCGGTTACGATGAGCGATCCAGGTGCAAAACTGGTCTTGACCCATGGTTTGGTTTTGAGTCCCCTCTCGGCCGCTTTTTTTGCCAGGATTCCAGCACTCAGCAGCACCGAGGGATTAGAGGTGTTTGTACAGCTGGTAATCGACGCGATTGCCACATCACCATGGGTAAGCTCTACCTCGCTGCCGTCTGCCAGTGTTGTGTGAACTGCAGTGGCCTGCTTCTCAACCGGAACGGCGAATCCGCGTTCAAGAATCGATGCTCCCAGGCTATGATTCCAGTTTTGCTTGACATCGGTTAGCGCGATACGATCCTGCGGACGTTTTGGTCCGGAAATGCTTGGACGGACAGAGCCGAGATCCAGCTCAATTACAGTTTCGAAATCGGGATCAGGTGTATTATCGGTGCGAAACAGTCCCTGTGCCTTGCTGTATTTTTCCACCAGCTCTATAAGCTCTTCCGGGCGACCGGTGTTATACAGATAGTCCAGCGTCTGTGCATCCACCGGAAAATATCCCACCGTAGCACCGTACTCGGGAGCCATGTTCGACAGGGTTGCACGATCAGGGACGCTCATGCTGCTCAATCCCCTGCCGAAGAATTCAACGAATTTTCCGACTACACCATGCTTTCGCAGCAGCTCCGTAACCGTAAGCACGATATCGGTGGCGGTAATTCCGTGCTGGACGCGACCGGTGATTCGTACACCGACAACCGCGGGAGCAAGCATATAGATTGGCTGTCCGAGCATGGCCGCTTCAGCCTCAATACCGCCTACCCCCCAGCCGACGATTCCCAGTCCGTTAATCATCGGGGTATGACTGTCGGTCCCGACCAAACTGTCAGGGTATGCCATTGGAATATCGCCGCTTGAATCAAGCTGCACTACTTTACCGAGATATTCAAGATTGACCTGGTGACAGATTCCACTTGCGGGCGGCACGACATCAAAATTATCAAAGGCAGCCTGCCCCCACCGCAGGAATTCGTACCGTTCCCGATTACGCGTAAACTCCAGCACCGAGTTCTGCATCAGGGCATCCGGAGAGTTGAAGGCGTCTGTAGATACGGAATGATCGATTACCAGATTGACAGGCAGCTGCGGGTTGATATGCGCAGGATCGCCCTGCAGTCTCTTCATAGCACTGCGCATTGCGGCCAGATCTACTACACAGGGAACCCCGGTAAAATCCTGCAGCAGCACGCGCGCCGGAGTGAAAGGTATCTCGATTGAACCGGGATTTCGGGGATCGTAGGCGAAGAAATTCTCGGCATGTTCCCTGGTCACCTCGGAACCATTTATGCGGCGAACGACGCTTTCCATAAGGATCTTGATTGAAAATGGGAGATTCTTGTGAGCGGTAAGCTGCCCAAGTTTTTCCATGCTGATATACCGTACAGGACCCTGAGAGGTTTCCAGTTCCTGCACCAGTTCAAACACATCTGTAAAAGTAT
The DNA here is from genome assembly GCA_964486425.1 of uncultured Spirochaeta sp. Taxonomy (GTDB): domain Bacteria; phylum Spirochaetota; class Spirochaetia; order DSM-27196; family DSM-8902; genus Spirochaeta_B. The sequence continues at coordinate 16,725 of CAZANF010000013.1, forward strand.
TGTTCATAATTGGTTTACTCCTGCCCTGCCATAGTACCTAAAAACCGGACTTGCTTGCAAGGCAGGAGTTTTTACACAGCTTCCTGCAGATTCTGTTCGCTTCATTCCCGGGGAGCGAAATGCTCCCCTAGATGCTGCAGTATCAGCTCCTGAAGCTCCTGATTCCGTTCTACCGCAACCAGAGCGGCATCGATGTTCCCGCCCAGAACGGCTATCATAGGCACCCCGTCCTTCCTGAAAAACTTGAAACCTCCTGTTCTGTTTGCCATTATGCTGTTGTACCGGGTTCGATCAAGCTGCACCAGGTCCTGTATCTGCACAGGTGTCGGTTCATCACCATGAATATAGATCAGGAGTCCGGGCTCCTGCACTGTGGAATTGAGCAGTTGGCTCTGACTGATTCTGCGGACATCAAACTGCAGATTGCGCGGCTGGGATATCTCGTACATTGAGTTATTCATGAGATCAAGATAGCGGGGATTGATGTACAGAGGAATCGGCTGGACAGGTTCGGGTTCGGGTTCGGGTTCCGGTTCGGGTTCCGGTTCGGGCTCTGCAGCAACAGGGGGTTCCTGTACAGTTTCGGGAACATCCTGAGTAGCGCATCCGGCCGACAGAACCATCATCATCAAGGAAAAAACACATAGATATAACAGTTTGCGAAGGTTTAGCAGGTTCATATAATCAGTCTCGGTTCTTTCTGTGGGATGATTTATACAAGGATTAATAAAAAGGCTTCCGGAGTAAAGGAGGAAACTCCGGAAGCAGCTGATACAAGAATGTACACCTGGACGGATAACTGCCCAACTGCAATCAGTATATCACTCATATACAGAAAAAACCATCAATTTATTGGCAAATCAATCTTCCTCTATTTCTATTTCAACATTGCGAATAGTTGTTGTAGTTGTTGCATCGTCCCCACCCTCCGTCTCAGTGGTTGCTGAGAATATCTCCTCCTCGGCAGCAGCTTGGGTACGTGGTTGCGACTGCCCCCGCAGCACCTCATCAATCGACTTGAGTCCGGCGCGAAACCCTTGTTCAGCCAGATTCAAAAAACCGCGAAAATTTTCGGAGAACTCTCCATTCCGAACTGATTCACCTGCCTCTTCAAAGCCCTGACGGACCGACTCGGCGGTATCATCCATTCCATCCCGAACACTCTTGCGCCCTGAAGCAACATCCGACCAGTTTTTCACATTCTTGTACATCTGCTGCATTGGATCCCCTTCACCGGTAACTGCCCGGACCTGATCGCGGTACACTGCAGCCAGCCCCGGAACCTCACGGAAAATCATCTGCAGCAGCGAACGCAAAAACACACGTCGCTCACGCTGCTCCCGTCTGGTTGCATCAATTTCGGTAACCACCTGTTCTGCGATGCGGCCAAGCAGTTCATGTTTCACAGCCGTATCCAGCTGTGATTCCTGTAGCAATAGCACGGCAGACAGAAAGTTCTTCTGCTGCATCAAATTTTCAATCCGTTCCTGATTATCTGCGCTCATATGTCCTCCACTAACTTTGTTTCTAAGGTATACTCAGGGTGTATGAAAAGCAAGACTCAAAGCATTTTGATAGCTGTCCTGATCTGTACTTCCCTCGGTTCTCTCCATGCGGAATCGGTCCTGTTCGGTGTGGTTCCCGGCGACAGAATGACCATGACAACCCGCAGCAATGTCCGTATACATGTGAACGGGAATTATCTGGGCTTCCGTTACGGTGAGGAGAGGATACTGCTTGATCAGAGATCACCGGATGCGGATATTCCGGAGACAAAACCGGGAAACGGCTTCAGCGGCAATGCCTTTGTACTCTCTAATACCGTTCGGGATCAGCGGCAGGCTGCACGGTCCCTTGATACTGTAGTTCCGGTTTCACTGCATATTGCATATGACGGAACATATACCATCGCAACCAGTGATCCGGTCGTTGCCGTCCGGTCGATACCCAGCTTTCCGCACAGGGAAATATCACCAGGGGATACCAGGGAGGCATACCGCGAGGTTGTAGTTGCTCCATTCCAGGACGGGGTTCCGCCCACCGTTCCTGTGTATATTGCGTACCGCTAGGACGGGGTACAGGACTACCAGGGCGACACCGCACTCGTTATACATGCGCAATATGCACTGCGCTACCGTCAGGGACAGGACAGTCAAGGAGATCCGGAACTGCAGACCATTCAGGGCCGCCATGACCTGCAGATCTTTATGAGTGCAGACGGGAGTCGCCCCCTGTTCATACGGGATACCTTGCAGGATCAGTTTCTGTACCAGGATGGAACACATGTGCAAATGAACGGGTTCAGACTTACATTCTTTGACACACCCCGGGCGCGCATGACCACAGCTCTGCGGGAGCGCCTCGAGAACAGAACCGCTATTCGCAGGCAGCCGACCCCGGATGAGCAGACACCGGCTGAATTACCAGACCCACAGGAGCTGCCGCCGGCCGAACAGCCGCCGGGTGAGCAGACGACCCCGGGAGTACAGCCGCCGGCTGAGCCGCAGACTGAGGAGCCGGTCGAGGAGCAAATCACAATGGACGAGACCGACATCGGGCTGCGGCTGTCGCTGCCGGCACTGAGATTCGTGGCCGATCAAGCAGTGCTGCTGCCTGCCGAACGCAATCGGCTGAATAACCTGGCAGAAGCTCTCCGGGAAGCGATGGAGTTAAATCCCGACAGCAGCTTCCTGGTTGTCGGTCATACAGCCGACATCGGCCTTCCCGAAAGCCAGCAGGAACTGTCGGTTGAACGGGCTCGAACCATTGTTGATACGCTGGTTGACCTTGGGCTGCCGGTCGACAGATTCCTGTTTCAAGGCAGGGGCGGCAGTGAACCCGCAGCCGATAACGCTACGCCGGAGGGCCGTGCATTGAACAGAAGGGTCGAGGTATATATTATTGAATGATGCGATTCAGAGAGAAAAAACATCCCCTCCCCCGACATATCCGCCATGCTCTGCCGGAATCTGTGTGGATTGTAACAGGCTCCAGCCGCGGTATAGGCCGGACTGCAGCTACACTGCTTATAAGTCACGGAGCCCGGGTTGTCCTGCACGGCAGAGATCCGGTCCGTCTATCTCAGACTGAAAAACTGCTGGCCGATGGTGCCGAACCTGCACGACTAACCTCTGTGGCAGGTGATATCAGCAACCATGAAACTGCATATGAACTGGTAAATGCCGCCATACATCGCTTCGGCAGGCTGGACGGAATTATTGCAAATGCGGGGATCTCCATGCGGGGCAGCTTTCTCGAATTGTCTCCGGAGGTTATGGAGTCGGTTGTCGGGGTTAATCTGCTGGGAACGGCATACACCTTGCAAGCAGCACTTCCGTGTCTTCAAAAATTTCAAGGCCGGGCTGTGGTGGTGTCCAGTCTTGCCGGTCTGCGCGGCTTTCCGAATGTATCTATCTACTCGGCAGCACGGATGGGATTGTTCGGTCTGGTTGAGTCTATTCGCGGAGAACTTTCTGCACAGGAATCGGCAGTACGTCTGTCCCTGGTGGCACTCGGCTTTACCGAGAACGACCCGGACAAGCAGATACTGAATGCTGCAGGGCAATCTGTTACGCATCGGCGCTCAGCCGATGCAACACAGGAACAGAGCGCTGCGGCCGTTATACGGGCTGCCTACGGCCGGCGCTGGTTTTCCGTCACTACAGCGAAAGGCAAACTCTTCCGGCTGGCCGACAGGTGGATACCCGGTATTGTGGGTGACATCATCCGGTCATCCGCCGGGAGAATTCACGCAACAGATACTGCATAATACCGGTCTACATATGATGCCGCAGCTCAGGATCCTGCGCCAGGGGGTGAATCGCCTGGCGATATGCCGAATAGTTCTCTCCGGCGTGATAGCTGGAGCGCACCAGCGGCCCGGAATGGACCTGTGCAAATCCCTTGGCAATGGCGGCCTCACGCAGCTCGGCGAATTCATCGGGATGATAATACTTCTGTACAGGCAGCTGAACCCTGGTCGGCTGCAGATACTGACCGATATTCATCATGCGCACCCCGTTTGCGAGCAAATCGTCCATAGCCTGATGCAGCTCTTCGACAGTCTCGCCAAGACCGACCATCACACTGGACTTAATTGCCGCTGCAGGATCAAGCTCTCCGGCAATGCGAAGAAAGTCAAGACTCCGCTGATAGGTTGAACGGGATCGTACCAGCGGTGTAAGACGCTGAACGGTTTCAAGATTGTGGCTCATAATCTCGGCTTTTGCTTCCATCAATACAGCAATTGAATCCGGATTCCCCATCATATCGGAGGATAAAACCTCGACACTGGTGAGCGGAGAGAGCTTCTTGATTGCGCGAACCGTATTGGCCATCATCTGTGAACCGCCGTCCGGGAGTTCATCGCGGTTTACCATGGTTATGACGACATGCTGCAGCTGCATCTCCTCT
>CAZANF010000014.1:0-13949 GCA_964486425.1 uncultured Spirochaeta sp.
CGTCAACAGCGGGCGCTGCTGGATTTGATTATTCGCGGCGAAAGCCCGAAGAATATCGCCGGTAATGCCGGCCGGATCATCGGGAAAAAAATTCCAGTCCCCCGCGGGTATGAAAAACATACCGGCGAGGAATTTGAGGAACGGAAGGATACCCTGGCGTACCAGCTGCGCAATGTAGTGTGGCCGGTTGTCCGTACCGCCCTGGTAATAATGGCGATAACCGGCGCTCTCGTCCTCTCCGGATACCAGTTTGTGTTCAGCCCCCTGTATGCCGGATACCTGTACAGTCAGGGACACGAGCAGCTTCAGGAGGATCTCTACCCGGAGGCGGAACGGCTGTTCAGTCATGCGCAGGAGTTCCATCACTCGCGCAGCTGGTATATACGCTATGCGCAGGCATACCGGCAAAGAAATGAGTTTACCCGTGCCCGCGAGCGCTTTCAGGATACCCTTGCCCGCTGGCCCGACAGTAAAGAGGCGGTTCTGGCATATGCATCAATGGAATCCGGGGATCTGCTGAACTTTCCCGGGGCCGAGGAGCTGCTGACGGGGTACTATTCCCTGGAGGAAGCACAGCGATATGACTACGATATCGAGCTGGCCCGCGGCGATAATTTCCTGCGCTGGGGCGAGCAGGAGAGCGAGCGGTACGAGGATGCACGCCGGACCTATGCCGGGCTGCTGGAGCGGGAAGGCCCGCAGGATCTGCTGCTGTTTCGCATGCTGCGGTATTTTGTCCGTACGGATAATATGGAGGAGGTTCAGCGCCTGCGGGAACACTTCGCCCTCACTGATCCCGAGATTGATGGTGTAGCCTATGCAGAGCTGGGCGGCTACCTTATAGACAAATATCAGGCCGAGCCGCAGACCTACAGCATGGACGGGGTGAACTCGATTCTGCTGGATGCCCTGGATGCAGCACCGCGGCATCCCCCGGTGTATTATCACCTGGCGCGTCAGAACCGGATTACCGGGGATCGCGCTGCAGAAAACCGTGCGCTGGAGACCGCCATTCAGCTGTTTGAGGATGCGCGACCGATTGGACGGGTAGATATGGAGATGCACATAGATGCAATTATCCGCCGCGGCGAGAACTTCGCACAGCAGGAGCGGGACCTGGATGCATTGCGTTATCTTACACGGGCCCAGTCCGAGTATGAAAACGCGGTCGACCGAATGCTGATCGAGCAGCAGCCGCGGTTCGGCAGGGTGTACAACCGGATTGCCGATATCTATTACTATCGCGGCAGCGAATACGAGGATGCCCTGAGGATGTATCAGCAGGCCAGGAACCACGGCTTTGCCCCGCGTGAACAGGACTACAAGATCGGGGTTATCCAGTATCGCGCCAACCGCTACGATCAGGCCCTGGATGCCTTTGCCGAGGCACGTGGTACCTTCAGCGACGAGCGTAATCTGGATTTTGCAATAGCCAACACCCTGTTTCGCCGCGGCAGCTACAGCGCTTCGGTCGGCTATTTCAGCCGGTTGCTGGAGGAGCTGCGGGCCGAGCGTCGGGCAATCCCGAATCTGTTTGTGGATGAAAATTCGCGCCACCGGCATCTTATGGAGTATATGCGCCGCGTCACCAATAATCTTGGTGTTGCCCGCCTGCGCGAATCGCAGGTAACCGGCAGCAGCGAATCATGGACTCGCGGCGTAGGCAATCTTACCGAGTCCGCCGAGATCTCCGAGGAGCTGTTCCGGGATCCCGAGAGCGGTGTGCGCGCCGAGATTGTCAACCTGGGGTATCTGAATGTGCGTTCTACCCTGGTTCCCGACGCTGCCTTCGAGCTGGAGATCTTTGATTCCCTGCTGCAGGACTTCGAGGACACCGAGTTCCGCGGGTATTAAACTATCGGCTGCTAGGCCGGAGTTCTTCGGGCTCCGGCCTAGCAGCCGGGATTCTTCGGGCCGGGACTGAACGGTCCCGGTTCTTCGGGCTCCGGCCTATACCTCTACCGGGGTCATCCAGCCGAAGGTATCCGGTTTCGCCCCGTACTGAATCCCCTTGAGTGTGTACATCAGCTCGGTGGTAAGCTCGCCGATTCTACCGCCGTTGAACACGCTGGTTTTCCCTTCATGAGTAATCGACTCGATGTACGATACCCCTGCCGCCGTGCCGGTCACAAAGGTTTCACGGGCATCCGCCATTACCTCATGGATGCTGATACGCCGTTCCTCCACCCGTACCCCCATCGACTCCGCCAGTTGAATCACGCTCATGCGGTTGATCCCGGGCAGAATGGTATCCTCCAGTGCCGGGGTCACCAGGGTGTCGTCTGCCATACGGAAAAAGATATTGCAGCTGGATCCCTCTTCTATATAAGTCTGTTCGCGGCTGTCCAGGAAGATAGCCTCCATATACCCCTGTTTGTTGGCCTGTTTCTTGACAATCGTCGGAATGACATAGTTTGAATCGCATTTGATCCAGCCGGTACCCTTGGGCGTCGCACGTATCCGGTCGGTGGTAACCGCCCTGGCGTTTCCGTCCGGGTCGAAATAGGAGCCGACCGGGGTGGTAACTATGACTACCCACGGAAAGGCGCTCAGTCCCAGCCCTATCCCGGGTTCGGAATAGGTGAAGGGCCGGATGTATACGGCATGCCCGTTTACAAAGCCGGTCTTTTCCCAGGCTGGGTCGTAGCTCGGAGCAAACCCGACAGCGGCGTTTGCGGCTACCGTACGCTGCACCGCGTCGACAAACAGCTTCTCGGGGTAGACCGGCATAAGCAGTCCCTCCATGGAGCGGGCGAAACGCTGTGCGTTCCTGCCGGGCCGGAAGATTTTGAGCGAGCCGTCGGGCTGGGGAAAGGCCTTGAGCCCCTCGAAGCACCCCATACCGTACTGCGTGGTATAGTTTACCAGCGGCAGCTCCGGGAAGGAATTGCGCTGCGACTGCAGCAGAGCCAGCTCATCAGGCGGCAGAGCGGCCTCTTCCGTCGGGGACAGGTGAGGCTTCTCTACAAGGCTCTCGTTCCATTCATCCTTGCCCTGAAACTTGCTTATATACACATATGGATACATAGATAAGGTAAAACCGGCTGCCATTGTCGCTCCTTTGTACGTACATTACGATAGTGGTATTGTAGCCCCCGCTAATGTTACAATGCAAGGGGATAAGAAGAGGAGGACAAAATGGTGGATAATGTACTGATACTTGCCGGCGGTTCCGGGACACGTTTGTGGCCTGCATCAACACGGCTGCGTCCGAAGCAGTTTATGGAGCTGGGAGACGGTGAATCCCTGCTGGCGAAGGCAGTAGAACGTGCCCGCTGCGCCTGTCCTCACGGCAAGATTATCATCGTTACCCATTCCAGTCAGGTGGATCAGACCGTCGAGGTGCTTATTGCCGAAGCCCCCGGATCCGGGGCGATGGTGCTGCCGGAGCCTATGGCCCGCAACACCGCACCTGCCATCACCGCCGGACTGCGATTTCTGGAGGCTCGCGGCGAGGCAGGGGTTACCCTGGTGCTGCCCGCAGATCACCTCATTACCCCGCTGGATGAGTTTGCAGACGACATGGAGCGCGGGGCTGCACTGGCCCGTGACGGATATCTGGTCACCTTCGGGATAAAGCCTGCCAGGCCGGAAACCGGCTATGGATATATCGAGGGCGGAGCCCCGGTACTGCAGGGCAGGAAGGTGCGCAGCTTCCGTGAAAAGCCCGACATGAAGACCGCCGAGGAGTATGTTGGTGCCGGCACCTACCTGTGGAACTCGGGGCTGTTTATGTTCGACAGCAAGGTATTCCTGGACGAGCTCAAGCGCCTGCAGCCGGATATCCTGGAGGGACTGCCGGCCGATTCCGATCTCTTTCCGGTTCGCGGTGAGGAGGTCCCGATAATCGGGGACCAGAGTGCACTGGAGCATCGCTATGCCCGGCTGCCGAACATCTCGGTAGATTATGCGGTTATGGAGAAGAGCGAGCACTGCGCGGTTGTAGAGGCCCGCTTCCGCTGGAACGATGTCGGTTCCTGGGACGAGGTCTCGTCGATTGCCCCGGAGCTGCACGAGCGCACCTGGAATCCGGAGGGGGATATCCCGGTAATCGAGATAGACTCACGTGAGAACTTCGTTTTTGCGGATCTGCCGGTTGCCCTTATAGGGGTGGAGGGGCTGCATATCGTGCAGAAGAACGGCATGCTGCTGATATCACGCAAGGGAAAGGCGCAGCAGGTAAAGGATGTAGTGGAGAAACTGCGCAGCGACGGGGCTACGGATTTTATATAGTGGTATATTTTCCGTTTCTCCGTGATTTTTGAGGGTTTAGCGGTTAAGGCGGGTTCGGAGCGGGCATTCAGGCTGTTTATTCGGTTTGAAACCGACTTTTTAATCAAAGTTTGACCATCTTTCTACATCGATTTATTGACAGCTGGGGATTCCGCTCATATACTAAATCTAAATTCTACGCGGGGAGCGTTAGTTCCCCGAAAAACAAAAGAGGAGGAAACGATGAAAAAGTTTCTTGTACTACTGGCTGCTTTCATGCTCATCAGTATGGCTGTTTCAGCTCAGGAAGTTTCGATCTCATTAGACGGCGATGCCAGCCTGCAGTGGGGTCTTAACCTGGACAACATGGACAACGGATTCAAGAATGGCACTTCAGCATCTGCTGAAATCGTTGTTGCCGCCGAAACCGTACGGGCAACCGAAGGTGAAGGCTGGTGGGGAGAGCTGGAAGTAAAGCTGAGCGCTGTTAAAATCGGCAGCACCACATCATACTTCAATGCAGAGGATGAAGAAGTTACATTCAAAAACTCCGATGGCGACACCGTTAATATGCTCACCGGCGAAGTTAAGGTAGAGGTTACTACTGCGAAAATCACCGACGGAATGATCTTTGTATCAATCCTGAAGCCTGATGCAAACGTAGACTTTGCCAAAGGCTTCGACGATGAAGATGCTGCTTCACACAAAGAAGAAAGCAAGGCTGCTACTTCAACCTTCGATCCTATCCAGGGTTTTACCGCTGGTATTGAAAACGGCGAAGGCGTACTGAGCAGCGCTTCTGTACTGGTATACAGCAACGGCGCATACGACGATGACCCGGCTGATAACGACTACGGTATCGGTGCCAAGGCCAGCCTGGCTCTGGTTCCTGAAATGGTAAGCGCAGACCTGGGCCTTTTCTACGACGGTTTCCGCGGAGACACCCCCAGCAAATTCGGGTTCGGTGTTAAGCCTACTCTGACCATGGCAGACCTCGGTCTGGAACTGGCTGTTGGTTTCGACGGTGAGTACGACATAGATGCTGAAGCTTTCGCATGGGACGTTCTGGCTAACCTCAGTGTTGCACCGGTTGAACTGGCTTCTGTTTCTGCAGACCTGTATGCAAACTCCGATGAAGTTCTGGATGCAAAAGTGGGTGTTGATATTACTGCTACTCCGGTTACCGCTGGTGTAGACGTACGTCTGTACGACCTGCTTGCTGACGACATCTTCTGGGGTGCTGGTCTTAAGCTGGGTTATGCAGCCGGCGGAATCACCGTTTCTACAGAAGGTGCATATGACAGCAATAAAAAAGTTACTGCTGCTGCCAGTGTTGCACTGGGTGCTGAACTGCATGACATCAACAACACCACCTTTACTCTGGGTTGGAAAGACTTCGAAAAGGTCGGCGATGCTGATGCAACAAAGGGCTTCCTGTACCTGGAAACCAAGATCGCTTTCTAAGACGATCTAAACGGGTAACACTCAAAGACCGCTCTTCGGAGCGGTCTTTTTTTGCCTTAATGGTTTACTTGATATCATGCGGCGCTCTTTTTATCTTTTACTGTATGGGTAGCTTGCGAAAATACAAAGAGAAAAGGGATTTGTCGAAGACCCCGGAGCCCTCGGGGGCATCCGGCGGTGACGGCAGCGGCTCACGTTTTGTAATCCAGAAACATGCCGCCAGCAACCTCCACTATGATTTCCGGCTGGAGATAGATGGAGTACTGGTGTCATGGGCCGTTCCCAAGGGACTGTCCCTCAATCCTGCGGATACGCGGCTGGCGATTCGTACCGAGGATCACCCGCTTGAGTATATCGACTTTGAGGGTGTTATACCGAAGGATCAGTACGGCGGGGGCACGGTAATCGTCTGGGATACCGGGACCTACACCAACCTGCGCCGGAACAAAGACGACACTGAAGTACACATGCATGAGTCGCTGGAGGATGGGAAAATCGAGGTTCGGCTGTACGGGGAGAAACTCTCCGGAGGCTACGCACTCATTCAGACTCGCGGCAAGGGTGCTGATTCCTGGATCATCAAGAAGATGAAGGATGATGAGGCCGATGCCCGGCGTAATCCCGTGAGTACGCAGCCCAACTCGGTACTCTCCAACCTGTCGATTGAGGGTCTGGAGGCCGAGGAGAGGGATCCGTCGACATGAGCGAGGTAACCAGACCGGACAAGCTTATGTTTTCTTCCGACGGACTTACCAAGGAAGATGTAGCAGAGTACTACCGCAAGATCGCTGATCGCATACTGCCGTACCTGAAAGATCGCCCGCTGGTAATGCACCGTTATCCCGACGGAATTTCCGGCAAGGATTTCTACCAGAAACAGATACCCGACTACTTCCCTGATTCCATTCCGCGGGTAAGTGTGGAACTGCGCGAGGAGGGGCAGCAGGAGATGGTTGTCTGCGACAGCGAGAACTCGCTTGTGTATCTGGTGAATCAGGGGGTTCTCACCCCGCATGTATGGCTCAGCAGCCGGGATAATCTGGAACGCCCGGACTTCCTCATTTTTGATCTGGATCCCCCGAAGGATGCCGAAGCAGGCAGCAATGTCTTTAACCTGGTGAAGCAGGCGGCAAGGCTTTGCAAGGAGATGTGCGATTCCATGGGTATACCTGCATATCTTATGACGTCCGGAGCCTCCGGCATGCATGTGCGTATCCCGCTGGATGGAAATGCCGACTTTACCGATGCTCGCGACTTCGCCAGGGGTATAGCCCGGCTGCTGGTCCGGGAAAACCCTGAGCTCTGCACCATCGAGTCGCGGATATCAAAGCGCAGGGGCAGGATTTTTATTGATTATCTGCGCAATGCCTATGGTCAGACAAGCGTGGCACCGTACGCATTGCGAGCCCGCCCCGGTGCCCCGGTTGCAGTCCCGCTGTCTTGGGATGAACTGGGCAGAGGGGATCTCCGGAGCGACAGCTACCATATAGGAAACATTTTCCAGCGTCTCGCACAGAAGACCGATCCGTGGCAGGATATTACACACCGCAGCTGCAGCATTTCTTCTGCATCTCCCGGACTGCAGCAGCGACTTGCAGAATCGGAGGATACGAACAATGCCTGAGCTGCCGGATGTGGAGATCTTCCGCCGCTATGCTTCCGAACATGCCTTGGGTAAATCAATCATCAATATTGAGTACAGAGATGATTCACTGCTGGATTCGTCGAAGCAGGCAATTTCGAAAGGTCTGCTGAAAAGCCGGTTTTCCGATACCCGCCGCCGCGGGAAATATCTGTTTCTGTCGGCCGGATCCAGCTGGCTGCTGTTGCATTTCGGTATGACCGGCAGCCTGGCGTATTTCGACCTGGAAGAGGGCGCCCCGGATTATACCCGTGTGGCGTTTCACTTCGACAATGGCCGGGGGCTTGCAGTTATCTCCAAGCGCAAGCTCGGGAGAATCGAGATTCAGGATGATCTGGAAAAGCTTGTCGGCGAACATGAAATCGGTGTGGATGCGCTGGAGATGAGCAGCAGTGATTTCCGTACGATGCTCGAAAACTCGCGGCGCGGGATTAAAAGCGCACTTATGGACCAGAAAAGCATCGCCGGCATAGGCAATATCTACTCGGATGAAATACTGTATCAGGAAGGGATTCACCCCGAAATCCGGGCCGGCGAACTGGAGGATGCCGCTGTAGACTCCCTGTACCAGACCATGCATCGTGTCCTGAAAAAAGCTATTCAAAACGATGCGAAGCCCGACAGGATGCCGCAGAGCTTTTTACTGCCGAATCGAAATGAGGGGGCTCGCTGTCCGAGGTGTAGCGGAAAAATCCGCAGGATTACCGTAAACGGCCGCGGAACCTATATCTGCCCGGAGTGTCAGCAGAAGTGAAGCAGTTTATAGGGTGTTCCGGATTTAACTACGACGACTGGAAGGGGAGATTTTACCCGGAGGATACGGCCAAAAAGCGCTGGCTTGAGTACTATGCCGAACATTTCAACAGTGTAGAGATAAATGCCAGCTTCTACCGCTTGCCCAAACAGAAAACTCTGAAAAACTGGTATGAACGGGTACCCGACTCGTTCCGTTTTACCCTGAAGGGCAGCCGGTATGTTACTCATGCAAAGAAGCTGAATAATCCTTCCGACCCGGTTACGACCTTTTACAAGCGCGCGGAGGTGCTGCAGGATAAACTCGGATGCATACTCTGGCAGCTGCCGGGAAATCTGCAGAAGGATATGGAGAAACTCAAGGGGTTCTGTTCAGCACTCAGTAATAATTTCCGCAATGTGATTGAATTCCGTCACTCGTCATGGTTCGATGATGAGGTCTACGATGTACTGTCCGAAAGCCGCGTGGCCTTCTGTATGCTTTCGGCTCCGGATGGGCTGACCACCGGCGCTGTTCAGACCAGTGATATTATGTATCTGCGCTTCCACGGGAAGGACGACTGGTACAGCTACCGCTACAGCGATGGTGAGCTGCAGCACTGGGCGAATACCGTGGTCAGGCAATCGCCCAGGGAGGCGTATATGTATTTCAACAATGATGTAGATGCCAACGCGCCGGACAATGCCGGCAAGCTGCAGCAGCTGATTACTGCAGAAACAGCATAAGTACACTGTCGTTATGCAGACCCAGACCCCAGGGAATGAACCCCTGCTCCGAGCGGCGTAGAATCTCCGCCTGCGTCTGTTCGGTGTCCAGCGGCAGGGACTGAATCAATCCTTCTCCGGGCACCACCATGGGGCTTTCAACAGCCAGGATATAGATGCGGCCGTCCAGCACACTAATGTCCATAGGCCGCATATCCTGCTCGAACAAGCGCTGGAAATTGCCGGCCAGGTCTTCGCTCTCGATTCCTACATCAATAATTCCCCAGCTGCTGATATCGGCATCTATCTTGAGCAGCAGAAACATTGCCAGGCTGTTTTGCATGTCGAAGCCGACCGGCATCCAGCCTTCTTCCATCAATGTGCTGAGTCCCTGATTGATTTCATCATGCGGGAATGCCGATATTTTCCAGTCCTCTACCTCCATATCCTCGGAACCGGAGAACATCATCATGTAGGTGCTGCCGTCGGCTTGCTCCATTCCAACCGGATATAGATCCAGATCAATCATATCACTGATCATTTCCGATGAGCTTTCCTCTGCAAGGTCAAGGAAGCGAATATCGATCTCTACCGCGGCAGCTGCGGCAGCAGTCAATATCAGAATACAGCTGAATAATAATCTCATATTTCTCATGGAGGCAGTATATCATGTGTATAAAGACTGTAAAGGTGGGTCGGTCTGTCCGAGGTGTGGTATACTGGGTATTCGGAGGCGTACTATGCTCAGACATATCCGGATGTATCGGCTGCGAGTCGGCGTTGCCGGTTTTGTTCTGCTGGTAATGCTGGCTGCGGGAGGCGCAGTCTCGGCTCAGGAGACTGAAATCAGCTATCAGCAGCAGATAACCCTTGATGCGGCTACTACTCTGGAGGCCCAGGCTACCTATGCCGCGAGCATGCGGGTACCCCTGGGGGGAACCGGTTTGCTGACGCAGGGCAATAATGTGGAGTTTCTGCTGCACGGAGCGGTAAACCCGGTGAGCATCAGCGGCGGTGCGGCTGCGGTATTTACCCCTGTTGCCGTACTGCAGCTCGAGGCGGCTGCCGAGGCCGGTTCAGGCTGGTATCTTGCTGCGGTGGATGCAAACGGAATCGGGGTGCTGCAGGACACAGGGGACAACCGCTACAGCAGGGAGGCCTTTGACGGCGCGGTGGTGCGCAGCCGGCTGGGGGCCGCACTGCAGTTTGATACCGGTGCAGTGATCGACGGGGACTGGACAAGCCTGCTGATGCGCAGCTACCACGGGCTGCATCTTGCATACCATACCGGGGCCGGCAGCCGGCCATGGGAGTACATGGCGGTTCAGGATCAGCTGAACGGCTGGAGCTATCGGAGCGATTCAGTTGTTGCCTACCAGCTGCCTGCGGTTCCTGTAGTGAAGCTGGCAGGGGTGCTGTTTTCTACCGAGACACGCCTGACCGACAGCGATGCCTCGCCGGTGGCCGCCGGCGGCTGGGGATCAGATTTCATACATATGGAACTCGGCGGGGTGGTGGCCCTGCAGCCGGCCCCGAATCATTCTCTGGCAGTGCTGGTGCAGTGGGAGCGGGAACCGGACTGGGAAAATGCAGAGACAGGCCTGACCGCCCGCACTCTTGCTGCGGACGATCCCGGCAAATGGGTGTTCTGGCGGGCAGCGGTAAGCTATTCCTTCAGTTTTTAGCCGTGCTGGTCGCTGCCCAGCAGGGACTGGAGTTCCTCCCGGCTGAACTCGTAGCGTGAACCGCAGTAGTGACAGGAAACCGTCAGCGGAAAAGGGCCGTGTTCGCGAATCTCCATACGGTCTTCCGCCGGCAGCCCCTGCATGAAGGTGCTGAACCGCTCCTTGGTGCAGCTGCAGAAAAACTCGATGCCCTTGCTGCCGACAACCTCAACCTCGAAATCATTGAACAGCTTGCGGGCTATCTCGCTGGTCGGCAGGCCCTCCAGGCACAGTTTAGCCAGTGTATCCTGCAGATCCTGTGATTCGACATACTGCACAACCGGAAGGAAGGTTTCCCGGCTGTGACGTGGGGATTCCGGCAGGGTCTGCAGCAGCAGACCGGCGGCGCTTTGCAGCATGAGGGTTTCGTCGTACGCAAAGCTGGTCCAGATGCGGGTAGGCACCTGCTCCGACTGCAGGTAGAAGCTTTCAAACAGCTTGTCCAGGCCGGCATCGCTGAACGCGACGGTACTGGTAGAGGGTTCGCGCGAGCCTTCCGGAAACCTGGTTACCGACAGGGTGCCGCTGCCGATTATCCGGTCGCTTATCTGCATAAGGGTATCCCGGTAACGGTCGCCGTCCTTCGGGGGGCCGAGGGTGGATATGTCGTCGGGGATGTCGCTTTCTCCGATGCTGTTGGTCATGTACCCGCGGATTTCTCCCAGTACATTTACCTCCATCGAGATTCCCTCCACCGCACCCCGGCTCTGAACCTTGAAGGCCGCCCGGTCTTTGCCCTTCATGCCGCCGCAGTGCAGTGCACCGCACAGCAGCCCGCGCCCGAGGACTGTGGTCTCCAGCGGAGAGAGGCCGTGATTGCTGCGTGCCTGGTGAATCATTCGCGAGCCATGCACGATTACCCCGCGAATACTCCCTCCGGCCAGCAGAAAGACATCAATGCTGTCCTCGGGAATACGCTCGAGGTTCTTGAGGACCGGCGGGGGAAGGGGACGATAGATCATGCTACACCCTCCCGTAGAGTTCACTCAGACGGGCAAGCTGCTGCAGCAGCCTGGGTTTGAGCATGTCCTGCGTAAAGCGCCAGTTCCAGTTGCCGCCGAGGGTTCCGGGGGTATTCATGCGGGCCTCTTTTCCCAGACCGATAACATCCTGCAGCGGGGTGATTGCAAATGCGGCCGGGCTGGCGTAGATGCCGCGGATAAAGTCCCAGTGCGGCTCCTTCCGGTCGCTGTTCAGGTATTCATATGCCAGTTCCTTGTCCTCCGGTTTTGCGGATTCGAGCCAGCCAACCAGGGTGTCGTTGTCGTGGGTACCGGTATAGGCGATGCAGTTGGATTCGTAGTTGTGGGGCAGAAACTCGTTCACCATGTCCTGTCCGGAATCGAAACCGAACTGCAGGATCTTCATCCCGGGAAAGCCGAATTCCCGCTTCAGCTCACGCACATCATCGGTAATAAAGCCCAGATCCTCCGCCAGGATCGGCGGGGTACCCAGCACCTCGCGAATGCGGCGGAAGAGCTCGCGGCCCTTTGCCGGGCGCCACTCGCCGCGTTGGGCCGTTGCGTCTCCGAACGGTACCGCCCAGTACGCGGAAAAACCGCGGAAATGATCAATCCGGACATAGTCGAACATCGCCAGTTTGTAGCGGATAATCTCGACCCACCATGCATAGTTGGTGCGGTCGTGGTAGTCCCAGTCGTATAACGGGTTTCCCCACAGCTGCCCGGTTGCACTGAAATAGTCCGGCGGAACCCCGGCTACCCGGGTAGGCTTGTGGTCCTCGTCGAAAAGAAAGAGTTCGGGTTTAGCCCAGGCCTCGGCCGAGTCATAGGCAACAAAGATCGGCATATCGCCGACGATCTCTATGCCGCAGCGGTTTGCATAGGCGCGCAGATCCAGCCATTGTTCAAAGAACATATACTGAAGGAACTGATGCAGCCGAATCTCGTCTGCATAGGTTTCGCGAGCCGCAGCAACAGCCTCCGGGTGATGCAGCCGCAGCTCATCGTCCGGCCATTCGGACCAGGCCGCATTGTCGTATTTTGCCTTCAGCACCATGAAAACGGTGTAGTCGTCCAGCCAGAAGGCGTTGTCATTGCAGAATCGTCGGAAGCGGGCAGCGGTTACATCGGTAGACGGTTTGCCCAGCTGCGCAAAGAAATGCTCGGCGGCGGTGCGCAGGATCGGCATCTTTGCCTCAATAACCGGGCCGTAATCCACATACTCTGTAGGGAAGCCGGTCAGACTCAACAGATCGCGCTCGGACAGCAGTCCGAGCTGCACCAGCTTTTCTACATCAATGAGCAATGGATTCCCTGCCAGCGCCGAGAAGCATTGATATGGAGAATCACCGTAGCCGGTGGGTCCAAGCGGACACATCTGCCATATACGCTGCCGGGATAGTACCAGCTGATCCACGAAGTCGTACGCCTCGCGCCCGAAGGTCCCGATCCCGTACGCTCCAGGCAAACTGGTGGGATGCAATAGTATACCGCCCGATCGCGGTAGTTCTGTATGTTGATTTGAATGACTCATATATGAAGTATACATAAATTTATACCTTTTCTAAAGCGGTAATATGTCTTAACCTGAATACATGATGGAACAAAAGCTGCACAGTGACGATAGATGGTACAAGGAAGCTATTATTTATGAGGTTCATGTAAAATCCTTTTATGATTCAAATCGTGATGGAATCGGGGATATTCGCGGCCTTACCGAGAAGCTTGATTACTTCACTCAGTTAGGGGTTACTGCCATATGGCTGCTGCCGTTTTACCCGTCCCCGCTGCGGGACGACGGATACGACATTGCGGATTACTTTTCCATTAACCCGGATTATGGAAATCTAGATGATTTTCGGGAGCTGCTGCGCGAGGCCCATTCCCGCGATATCAAGGTGATAACCGAGCTGGTAATCAATCATACCAGTGATCAGCACGCATGGTTTCAGCGGGCCCGCCGGGCGCCGGCTGGAACCCCGGAGAGGGATTTCTATGTCTGGAACGACAGCCCCGAGAAGTATCAGGATGCGAGAATTATCTTTCAGGATTTCGAGAACAGCAACTGGACCTGGGATTCGGTTGCCGGAGCCTATTACTGGCATCGTTTTTATTCCCATCAGCCGGATCTGAACTTCGAGAATCCCGAAGTGCAGGAGGAGCTCTTTCGTGTTATGGAGTTCTGGCTGGATATGGGTGTCGATGGAATGCGGCTCGATGCAATCCCGTACCTCTTTGAGCGTGAGGGAACAAACTGCGAGAATCTGCCGGAGACGCATGAGTTTCTGCGGCGGCTGCGTGCCCGTATAGATGCAAAGTACGAGAACCGGATGCTTCTGGCGGAGGCGAATCAGTGGCCGGAGGACTCGGTCGAGTATTTCGGCAACGGCGATGAGTGCCATATGTCGTTTCACTTCCCGCTGATGCCGCGTATCTTCATGTCGATGCAGATGGAGGATCGCTTTCCGATTATCGATATCCTGGAAC
>CAZANF010000014.1:14000-16167 GCA_964486425.1 uncultured Spirochaeta sp.
TGGGGATGAGATCGGCATGGGGGACAACTATTATCTGGGCGACCGTAACGGGGTCCGTCCCCCGATGCAGTGGAGTCCGGACCGCAAGGCAGGTTTCAGTGTGTCCAACCCGCAAGGGCTGTATCTGCCGGTTATTATCGACCCGGAATATCACTATGAAAGCGTGAATGTGGAGAACCACCAGCATAATCCGACATCCCTGTTCTGGTGGATGAAGCGGCTTATCGATACCCGGCGCCGCATGACGGCCTTTACCAACGGCGATCTCAGCTTTCTGCAGCCGGAAAACCATAAGGTTCTGGCATTTACCCGCAGGAATCAGGAGCAGACCCTGCTGGTTGTCATGAATCTGAGTCGCAACTCGCAGGCGGTGAGTATAGACCTGAATGACTTTCACGGACGGATTCCGGTTGAGGTATTCAGCCGCAATCGCTTTCCGCAGATTGTGGACTCCCTGTACACCATCACCCTGGGGCCATGGGGCTATTTCTGGTTCGAGCTTGAGGAGGCCGAGGTGGCTGCACCGGGCCTGGATACATTGCGGGAATACTCCTGCGCACAGCACTGGTCGCAGGTCCTTGTCGGCACCGGAGCAGACCGCTTTCTGCGGCAAAGCCTGATGCCGTATATCCGTCAGTCGGCCTGGTTTCAGGACGGACAGCGGACCGTGGACGGGGTGAAGTTTATCGACCGCATACCGGTTCCTGCGACCGACCCGTCGGTCGTCATGGCCCTGGTGGAGATCGAGTTCACCGAGGGCTCTCCGGCGACCTATTCGGTTATGCTGGGGGCTGTGCCGCATACTGAGGATACCGATGATGTCCCCATTGCGGCCCTGGCAAAGTGCAGGCGCGGCGATGAGCTGTGCTTTGTGGTAGATGCTGCATATCACGCCGGTCTGCAGGCTCGCATGACGGCAGCCATGCAGGGGAGCGGCAGCTTTCAGGGAAGTTCCGGACGGGTAGTCGGCAGTCTCAATCTGGATGTAAAGGATATACAGGAGAACGAAATCCACATGGTCGGCGATAACCAGCGAAATACCACGATCGCGGTCGACAACGAGTATCTCTTCAAGTTCTACCGGCGGGTAGAAGCAGCAATCAACCCGGAGCGGGAGATCCTCGAATTCCTTCCTGATACCGACGGTACTGTTCCCGGCTACCTGGGCACAATTGAATATCGCGGCAGCGCGAAGCAGCCCTATGTGCTGGCGCTTGTGCAGGAATATATCACCCATGAGACCGACGGCTGGACATTCGCGACCGATTCGGCCTTTCGGTCATTTGAGGATCTGCTCACTAATGATCCCCGGCTGGAGGTGATACGACAGGGCTTGCTCGAACTGGGCGGGAAACGGGCCCTTACCTGGTCCGATATACCCGACGGGATACAGGGATTCATAGAGCCGTATATGCTCACCTTTGCCGAAACCCTGGGCAAGCGCGCTGCAGACCTTCATGCACAGATTGCCGGTGCCGACCGCCCCGAGTTTGCACCGGAGCCCTTTTCCAAGCTGTATCAGCGGTCTCTGTATCAGTCCTTCCAGAGTCAGGTGCGACGGGTAGGGCAGCGAATAGATAAACTGAACAGGAAGAGTGTGACACCGGAGGTTGCTCAGGAGCTGCAGAAGATTCGCGCCCTGCAGGGACGGGTGTTTCAGGAGCTGCGCAGAATCGCCGGCGATAAACTCCCGGCCTACAAAATCCGGGTGCATAACGATTTTCATCTGGGCCAGGTCCTGTGGACCGGACGGGATGCGGCAATTATCGATTTTGAGGGACGTACCGATGTATCCTTCAGCGAGCGGCGGCTGAAGCGTCCGGCAATGGGGGACGCCGCCGACATGATGCGCAGCCTGCACTATGCGGCGTTTCATGCCGTACAGCAGCAAGGGGTGCATACCGATGCCGAAACTACCCTGGGATACACCTGGGCGGATCTCTGGTATCGCTGTACCAGTGGTCTGTTTCTGAATGCCTATACCGAGAAAATGGTAGCCGAGGGCTGGCTCTCCACCGATGTGGATCAGCGGGAGGCCATCCTTATCCCGCTGCTGCTGCAGCGTATGTATGTTGCGCTGGAGTTTCATCTGGAGCAAAACGACTATGAGAACCTGGAGGTAGCCATCCACGGCATTTATGACCTCCTGGGTTCTTCGCAGTCTGAG
>CAZANF010000014.1:16267-20652 GCA_964486425.1 uncultured Spirochaeta sp.
ATCAGCGCCGTTCAATCAGAATGACGCCGTTCTGTCCGGCATTGAATACCACTTGTCCGTTCGTTACGACGGCTTCACTGCCGTCGTACGCATTCTGCAGCAGTGTTCCCTCGTCGAACAGGTGTCCCACCTCAACGGCAGTATCACCTTCGCTGTCCAGTACAACGACTACCGTGTTCATTCCGAAGTAATCGCGGGAGAAGCCGGTTCCGCTGTCGCTGTTGATATCCGACTGCTGTCCTGCTGCAACTGCAATGTTGCGGCTGCGGAATCCGCCGACTTTTTGCCAGTGCTCATGGATATCGTTACCGACATTTTCCCATGGAAAGGGTGTCCGTGTGCCCTGGGCAGGGTCTTCCGGTGTGGCTGCATATGAACGCCCGACCTCGTCGCCGTAGAAAATCTGTACCGCACCGGGCAGCAGCAGCAGGGCGGTACCGGCGCGCATCTGCCGACCGTGGTCTCCGCCGGAACCGGTAATCTCGGAAGCGTTAATCCGCATGGTGGTATCAAAGAAGAGCGGTGTGTCGTGGCTGGAGATATACGATAGAAGATTCATCCCGGCATCATTGTTAATCACTGTGGCATATGACTCATACAGGGTAACCAGATTGCTGAAGTTGTCCAGGTTATCGTTCAGGAATCCCTGAAACGAGAAGTTGATCATGGAGTCAAAGCCGTTCACATGGTAATCGCTTTTTACCGGACCGTGTCCCCATACCTCGCCGGTCATCCAGAAGTCCAGATCGTCCAGTGCCTTATCCGGATTCTCTGCTTTCCATTCACGAAGGGCTGTGGTCGCCCGCTCCTTCAGTTCGGTCCATGCATCCATTTCTACGTGTTTGGCGGTGTCTACCCGGAAGCCGTCGATACCGTATTCGCGGACCCAGTCGGTAAGCCAGGTAATCAGGTATTCTCGTACGTCGGCACCCTCAATTACCTCCACCCGGCTGTCTCCCTGTTCAGCTTTTTCTGCGAGAAAGGGCGGTAAATCTACCGGCTCGCTGCCTTCGGTAATAAAATCCGGCAGGTATTCCAGGCTCTCGGTAACCGGATCGTACCCGGGCCGGGTATAACCGGCGATCCCTGTGCGTACCCAGTCCGGGCCCCACCAGCGTGCCCAGCGGTCAGCCTGATTATCGTAATCGATATAGTCATGATGTGCCAGCCAGTTGCCGTCTTCCGGTACCCAGTCGGCCGGAAGGGGTTCATCACGCCAGCCCCCGAAATCGAAGGTCGCCATATCCTTGACGGTGTTATACCCGGGGTGATTCATTACAATGTCCATGACCACACGGATTCCGTGGCTGTGTGCGGTTTCAATAAATGTTGCGAAATCCTCTCTGGTGCCCATGTTGCGGTCGATCATGGTCCAGTCCTGGTGGTAATAGCCATGATAGGCGAAATGCGGGAAGCCGCCGTCGCCGCCTTGTACCCATCCGTGTACCTGCTCCAGTGGCGAGGTGATCCACAGGGCGTTCACCCCGAGATCGGTAAAGTATCCCTCTTCGATTTTCTGCGTGAGTCCGGCCAGGTCTCCGCCGTGGAATAGAGCGGTATCATCCACATCCTCGGGGAGATCGCTCAAACGATCATAAGCATCGTTATTCGTCGGGTCGCCGTCGAAAAAACGGTCGGTCATGACAAAGTAGACTGTTGCGCTGTCCCAGCTGAACTCGGGCACCTCTTCCGGGGCCTGAACTGTAACAGGCGGGTAGTCCTGATTTACCCGGGCCTTGTAATCGGGCTTGCTTGCCCGTGCCGGGGCGGCCGCTCTGGCGCGGGGCGCCGGGCTTGCACAGCCGCCGAAAGTGAAAACCGCGGCACATGCGGCTGCGGTAAGAGTGATTAACGTGGTTTTCTTCATTCTGATCTCCTTGTATACTTGCAAGGGTTTGCAGGCTCCATACTAATCGTAAAACCGGTTTTTGAACAGGCTGTGAAAAGGAGAGGTTTCATGATTCTGGTAATTCTTATCCCTGTTGCGCTTATTGCCATGATGCTGGGTTCACTTGCGTCTTTCGAGAACAATAGCGAGTCCCACCGATTCTGGCGTCTGGTGCACAGTGCACTGTGTACTGCTGTTGCGGTGTTCAGTCTCACGACTGCAGATCCGCATTATGCCTTTTCCATTGGTATCGCTGTTGCGATGGGCCTTGTTCTGCTCTCGGATATTGCAGTGAGGCCGGGCAGCAAGGGCTCGTTATATCGTGCCGGGATATCGGCAGTATTTCTAACCTCAATTCTGGTTCAGCCGGATGTATATGCGAACCTGCCGGCGGTTGCCGCCGGTGGTCTGTTCGGCGCCGCCCTGCTGGTGTCGGCCCTGGGACGCCGAAGCCCCGCTGCTCCCGTTGCGCAGTTTATCGGAGTGGCTGTTTTTACCCTGTCTGCAGCCGGATTAATCGCGCTGATACCTCAAGTCTCCGGGGCATCGGTTCCGCTGCTGGCTGCTGCGGCAGTACTGCTGGTGGTGCATGCGATTGAGCGGGTATATTTTCCGGAAGGATTTTACAACAGAATGCGCACCGGGGAGCTGACCGCAATGGGAGCGCACCTGATAATAGCGGTTACAGCCGGCATGATCGGCATTGAGGGCGGCTGGATAGCCGGGTAACAGGGGGCGATCTTTTTCGGCTTTGTATTACCCGAAGGGCATCCAGTTCAGCAGTTTTCGTACCGCAACAATCAGATCGATGAATTCTGGTGAATACGCCGGGTGCGGGCTGTTGGGAAATGCCGCCCTGCCTTCACTTTTCGTTTCGATTTTATTCCGTCGTAATAGCAGTTTCCAGCCAGGTCCATCCGTTATCTCGGGATGGATGTATTCCGGGTCCCAGTCCGGGACCCCGATCTCGAATACGGTGGTCCAGAAGCCCTCGATTGCATCCTTGTTCGGCTGATATTCCAGCGCTGCAAGCTGCTCGACAGGTCTTACCAGGTGCTGGGTAGAGAAACCATAGTGTACAGTGTGATTCAGCAGATGAAACTGATAGGTCGGACCGAAGGGGCTGCAGATACAAATGTAAAATTCATCAGACATGGAAAACACCTCAATTATAGTATACCATGAAAAACAGGCTGGGGGGCTGTAAAAAAAGAAGGGGTTCTGGTAAGGTAAACCAGTTCACCAGAACATCAGTATGTCGGTATAAAGTACGATAAGGAGTTTTACATGGCAAAAGCTACCGCTCAGACCGAACCTCGCAGAGGTCGCGACGCCGAGTCCATTAAATGGGGATTCGCGGAACATCTCAAATACACCCTGGGTGTGGACCGCTATTCCACCGAGGATTACAAGCGTTTCATGGCGCTCTCTTATGCGGTTCGTGATCGTTTGATCAATCAATGGCTGTTAACGCAGCGAACTCATCATAACGAAGGGGTGAAGCGGGTCTACTATCTTTCCCTTGAGTTCCTTATGGGACGTGCGATGGGAAATAACGTGATTAACATGGGTATAGAGAATGAGGTTCGTGATGCAATGGCGGAACTCGGATATGACTGGGAGGAGCTGCGGGAGCAGGAAACCGATGCCGGTCTTGGCAACGGCGGCCTGGGGCGTTTGGCAGCCTGCTTCCTGGATTCCATGGCAACACTGGATCTGCCTGCCTTCGGATATGGTCTGCGGTACGATTACGGTATTTTTCGTCAGGGAATCGAGAACGGATTCCAGGTTGAGCATCCCGATGACTGGCTCCGGCAGGGGAATCCCTGGGAGATTGAACGTCCGGATATCACCGTGCCGGTTCGTTTTGGCGGTCATGTTATAACGGTAGAGGAAAACGGCCGACTGATGCACAAGTGGATCGATGCCGAGGAGGTTCAGGGGGTGGCCTACGATACCCCCATCGTCGGATACGGCGGAAAAACGGTGAATACCCTGCGGCTGTGGAGCGCCCGGTCGGGTGAGGAATTCGATTTTCAGCGCTTTAATGAGGGTGAATATGTAGAGGCGGTGGCCGACAAGGTTGCTGCCGAGAATCTCACCAAGGTACTGTATCCAAACGATACCCTGTACCTCGGCAAGGAGCTGCGGCTGAAGCAGCAGTATCTGTTTGTAGCCTGTTCCCTGTGGGATATCCTGCGCCGGTTCAAGAAGAGCGGTAAATCCTGGAGCGAGCTGCCGAACATGGCCGCCATCCAGCTTAACGATACCCACCCCTCGCTGGCGGTGCCGGAACTGATGCGTCTGCTCATGGACGAGGAAGGTCTCGGATGGGATGAGGCCTGGGAGATTACGGTACAAACCCTGGGGTATACCAATCATACCCTTATGCCTGAGGCCCTTGAGAAATGGCCTGTACATATGCTCGAGAAGCTTCTGCCGCGACATCTGCAGATTATCTACAAGATCAATCACGACTTCCTGCAGGAGGTAGCGA
>CAZANF010000015.1:0-20573 GCA_964486425.1 uncultured Spirochaeta sp.
ATCGGCCGGTTCATCACAAGCTGGTGCTGGTATATGTATTCGGAATCTTCCTGCCGCTGTTTGCTACCAATACCTATTTTATCGGGACCCTGCTGTCTTCCGCCCGTCAGCAGGAGCGGGAGTATGTAGAGGACAGCATCGGGGCTATTGCTGATTCTATTGAACGGTATCTGGAGCCGGTTAACCTGGTCTCCCAGGCAATACTGGCCGATACTACAATCTATCGTTTTGCACTTAATGATTTTGCTACACCGAATGAGTATTTCGAGATACACAACGACTATCTCCAGCCGGCCTTATCGAAGTATACCCTCGGATTCAAGGCCATCAGCCGGATTATGATTTACGTAGAGAATGAGTCTATCGGGACTTCTTCCGGTTATATGACGTTAAATGATGATAACCGGCGCAGCGAATGGTATCGGCGCCTGCTGGAAAACCCCCGCAGGATCGTTGTGCTTCGTCACCGGGAAACCGATGCGCGCAATACCTTCCGTCAGGATACATATCTGAGCTTGTTCCGCAATATGTCTAATCCTGTCATGCAGAACCCGATGCAAATGATCTTGCGAATAGATATTCAGGAGTCGGAGCTGGTTTCGCTATTAGGCAGCAGTTCGTTTCAGGGCAATCTTTCTCTGCAAGATGCCCAGGGAGAGGTTATTGCCGACCGGGGCAGCACTGAAATTACTCTGCCTGAATCTGCAATGGTTACTGTTGATTACCCGCTGAGTTTTCCCAACGATTTCAGACTGACCGGTCAAGTTGCATCCAGTGGATCTCCGGTATCCCGGAGCTTTCATACATCCGGATTTCTCATGGTGGCACTCGGCAGTATCACTCTTTCTCTGTCGTTCATTGTGCTGCTTTCACTCTCGGTCACCTCCCGTATCCATATCCTTTCCGCCCATATGAAGAAGGTCGAGGACCAGGATTTTACCCCGATTACGGTTGAGCATGCCGGAAAGGATGAGATCGGGCATCTTATGCATGACTTCAATATTATGGCGGAACAAATTGATGTACTCATCAATCAGGTGCTTCGGTCCGAGCTGAGACACAAAGCCATCAAGCTCGCCCAGAAACAGGCTGAGCTTATACACCTGCAGAGCCAGATTAATCCCCATTTTCTGAATAATGTTCTGGAGAGTATTCGTATGCGTTCCCTGCTGAAGGATGAGACCGAAACCGCAGGGATTATGCTGAAACTGTCCCGGCTGTTCCGCAGGATGCTGAAGCTGGATGCGGACCTGATACCCGTGGAGGATGAGCTGGACTTCATCTTTGAATACATCGAGATTCAGCGCTATCGCTTCAATGACAAGCTGCAGTTTTCCTGCACGACCGAGTTTCACCCCGGGCGCTGGACCATACCAAAAATGACGGTGCAGGGGTTTATCGAGAATGCCTGTATCCACGGAATAGAGGGGAAGACGACACCAGGTACCATTCGGCTGGATATATGGGAGGAAAGGGATTCACTGCGGATTCGGATAGAGGATGACGGCGCGGGTTTTGATGTAGTGAATCAGACTACCGGGATTGGTTTTGCGAATATTCGCGAAAGACTGCGCTTGCACTATCGGAGCAGACATTCCCTGGTGGTAAGCAGTGAACCGGGGAATGGAACCGTGGTGTCATTAGCAATTCCGCCGCCGATTCTGGAGGGAGATGAATGAATACGGTACTCACAGTAGATGATGAGCGCTATTTTCATGCCGGCCTGGACAAGCTGATACACTGGGAGGAGCTTGAGTGTCGCCGAATAGGTGAGGCACAGAACGGACAGGAAGCCCTGGAGCTTATCGGGGAATTGCGGCCGGATATTATTATTACCGACATCCGCATGCCGGCTATAGACGGGCTTGAGCTTATCGGACTCGTATCCGAAATGAATGACTACTCACCGGACTGGATAATCCTGAGCGGATACGACAGCTTTTCCTATGCAAAACGGGCGATGCAGTTCGGGGTGCAGAATTATCTGCTGAAACCCGTTGATGAGACCGAGCTGAAGGAAAATCTGCGGCGGATAGTAGAGAAACGGACACGCACGCAGCTGGAAAACCGGCAGGATCGGGCTGAGCGTCAGCTGATGCAGAGCGCGGTGATACGGCGTATCCTTACCGGCGGTCCCGAACCCGATATGGTTATGAGAGCGGAGTCTCTGCTTGCAGTCAAGGATGCAGTGCGGTACATCCAGGTCATTTTCCATAAAGTCGACGAGACGGCAGATGCCGAAACGGTGCTGCGTAATGCCCTGGAGATTATTCTGGGTCATGAGGCAATCCAGCGGATATGTGTGTTCGGTGCTCGTACCTTCGGCATCGTCTTTTCCGAACATGATGTACCGGCCGATGGTGTTGAGCAAGTTGCCGGCCGCCTGCACCTGCTGTGCCGGAGGGATTATCCCGATAATGAGGTCTATATTGCAGTCGGCAAAAGGGTTGAGAATCTATTCCATATTGCCGAATCCTATCGCTCTTCCCAATATGCCATGAACGTGAATATCATGAATCGCAAGCATTCGTATGTGCTGGCGAATGAAAATACCAGATATGAGGAGCTGTCCAAGTATAAAACCGCGCAGAACATGATGTTCTTTGCCGATTTGCTGGAGAGTATCAGCGATAGTGACCGGGATAGGCTGGAAAAAAGCCTGGAGGTGGCCTTCGAATGGGTACGTGAGAAGACACCGAGCCAGGACTCTTTGCGTATATGGTTGAACAGCCTGTTTATCGATATATCCAGGATAATCTTCGAACTTGACGGAAAACTGGATGAAGAAATCCAGCTTTTTTACCGTGACAGTCTATCTGATGATGCCTTCTTTCTCGGTGATTTTTATGGCTCCGTTCGTCGGTTCTGTTATCATTGCCTTGAGGTGATTGAGGAGTTAAAAAAGGTAAACCGTACCGGGGTAATTATGGTGGTAACGGACTATATCAAGTCACATTACCGCGAACAGCTCTCGCTCCGCGAACTTGGCGAGCATTTCTCGATCAACCCTGTGTATCTGGGCAGATTATTCAAGGAAAGCCTGGGCATTCCCTTCAAGCAGTATCTGGCCGAGACTCGGATTGCTGAAGCAAAGAAACTGCTGAGCCGTACCGATCTGCGTGTATATGAGGTGGCTCACACCGTCGGCTACCATGACTGCGATTATTTTTCAAAACAGTTTCTGAAGATCACCGGCAAGAGCCCTGGTGCATTTCGCCGGTAACTTGTTTAGGTGAAATCACCTATGTCGTTCATGCCCCTGCAGGTGTATCTATAGTTTCCCCGGTAATTCAGTATATTTCCTCCGGTTCAGTCCGTAAAAAACCCGTGATACCGTATGGAATATTCTATTTTATGGAGGAACGGATATGCGAAAATTTTTATTGATCGCCGGTTCTTTGCTGATATCAGCATCAATGCTGATGGCCAATGGACAGCAGCAGGAAGCTGATGACGGCATGCAGGAGTTCAGTATTTTCCTGGGGTATGAAAAAGACAACTACCCGCGGGAAGGCACTATCTTCGGTAACTGGCTGGAAGAGCAGACCAACGTGCGGATCGACTGGGACATTCTGGTCGGAGACCTCGAGCAGCGAGTAGGGATTATGGTTGCGTCAGGCGACTATCCTGATGCGATTGCTGCGCGTAATGCAACACAGATGATGCATGATGCCGGTGCATTTATCCCGCTGAATGACCTGTTGGAGGAACATGGACAGGATATTCTGGCACTGTGGGGGGACTATGTAGACCTTATTCGTCAGGAAGACGGCGAAATCTACTGGCTGCCGCAAACCATGCCATGGGGTGACGAAGTTCGCCGTACGCAGGAAGCCCATGCATTTTATGTACAAAAGGCAGTGCTTGAGCATTTCGACTATCCGGAACCTACCACGGTAGAGGAAACCATGGAAATGCTGGTCGAGTACGCAGAGGAATTCCCGGAAATCGATGGTAACCAGACCTTTGCCTTTGCCGCTTTGAACGACGGCTGGCGAAATTATACCCTCATGAATGTCCCGTCTATCTTTAGCGGACATCCGAATGACGGGAAAGCCAATGTGGACTGGGTTGATGGAAAATGGCAGGCCTCTCTGATCGGTTTCGATGAAGAAGCCTATAAGATTTACAAGATTTATAATGATGTATATCTGCAGGGGCAGTTTGATCCTGAATCCTTTATTATGAACTATGACCAGTATCAGGCCAAGCTGACCACCGGTTCTATTCTCGGGTTTTACGACCAGTGGTGGAACTTTACTCAGCCGCAGGACATTCTCAAGAATGAGGGAGAGGACCGCTGGTATGTTCCGTTACCGGTAGTTATGGACGGTTATCCGGAAGCCTACGAGTCACCACTTGAGCCGCAGGCAACCGAGGGTATTGGTATCTCTGTAGATGCCGAGGACCCGGTAGCACTTATCAAGTACTTCAACTTCCTTGCCAAGGAATCCACCATCCTTATGCGACAATGGGGCCGCGAAGGTGAGGACTACCTGGTAGATGAAGATGGAATGTACTACCGAACCGAGGAGATGATGGAGCGATTTGAAGACACCGAGTGGCGAAATACCGTATACGGCGCCGATTACTGGGTGAACTTCCTGAATCCGAATGAAGCCAATCTCTTTCCTGACGGCAAGAACTCTGTAGGACCCGGCAACCAGCCTGCAGTTTACCAGATGTCGATTCGGGACACCGAGCGCGAGGTTCTGGATGCTTATGATCTTGGTACCTTCCATGAGTTCTTTAACACTCCGGATCCCCGCCGTGGTCTGTACTTCCCGGCATGGTCAATAGAATACCCTACCGGAAGCGACGAAGCGGTAACCGAGCAGCGTATTGGCGACCTGCGCGAGCGCTATATTCCGCGTCTTATCTCTGCTCCGGAAGGAACGTATGATGAGGTTTGGGATAATTTTATGGCGGCATTCAATGAAATCCCGAGTGAGGATGTGGATGCTATGATCGGCTATCTGCAGGACGAAATCGACCGTCGTGTTGAAATCAACGGTGGATATTTCTGAGTACTGCTTCACGGTAAGCAGTAAGTAAGAAACAAAAGATTTCAGTCAACCCGGCCGCAGTGCCGGGTTGACTTCTACTAACTTGGAGATATCTATAATGAATATGCTTAAATTTAGGCCGCATCAACCGACGACAGAAGGAATGCTCGTTGATCCCAGGCTTGATGAGTTCGGTGCACGAAAAAAGGATCTGCGCTGGTACCTGGGACAGCTGAATAATCAGAAGCTCTTGCTGATGATGAGCCTGCCCTTCGTTGTACACATTATTATTTTTCGTTATGTTCCGATTTACGGCTGGATTATGGCCTTTCAGGATTATACACCCGGGCAGCCGATAATCGGTCAGGAACTGGTCGGATTTAAACATTTTATCAGGTTATTTGAAGACGTTGCCTTCTGGTATGTTGTGCGTAATACCCTGGCGATGTCGGTAATTATGCTCACCCTGGGGACTGTATTCGCGCTTCTGGTTGCGGTCATGATAAACGAGACCCGTAACAGACCCTTCAAGCGAACCGTGCAGGTAATTTCCTATCTGCCGCATTTCGTATCCTGGGTTGTCGCGGCGAACCTTGTGCTGGATTTTCTGTCGCCTACAGGTATTTTGAATACGATTCTCGTAAACTTTGGTATCCTTGAGAGTCCTGAACTCTTTATGGGGAAACCGGAGCTGTTCTGGTGGGTTATCGGCTGGTCTCATGTGTGGAAAACCGCCGGTTTCGGGGCAATTATCTATCTTGCCGCCATGACCGCTATTGATCCCCAGCTGTACGAGGCCGCCAACATGGATGGCGCAGGACGCTTGCGCCAGATATGGAGCATTACCCTGCCGAGTATTAAACCGACGGTAATTATCCTGCTCATTCTTAATATCGGAAACCTGATGAACGCTGGTTTCGAACAGCAGTATCTGCTGCAGAACTCTCTGGTTCGGGACTACTCCGAGGTTTTTGAGATATATATTCTGCGCTACGGTTTCGAACTCTACAGGTATTCGTATGCGGCTGCGGCGGGTATTTTCAAAAGTGTAACCAGTATAATCATTCTGGTAATCGCCAACTGGGTCGCCGGACGTATGGGCGAAGAGACATTAATGTAGGTTATAGGAATATACTATGAAACTTTCAACAGACGACATTACCTTTGATACTATAAAGATAATCTTTTTGCTCTTTCTTTGCACGGTAACATTGTATCCTTTTCTGAATACTCTGGCGATTGCGCTGAACGATCCGCTCGACACTGTACGAGGTGGTATCACATTGCTGCCGCGCGAGTTCACCATGATGAACTTTACCAATATCTTCGACGATGACTATATTCATATCGCTGCTCGCAACTCGGTTGCAAGGACGGTTATCGCAGCTCTGGTACATACCTATTTCACCGCAATGGTCGCCTATGCCTTGAGCAGACGCAAGTTTGTGCTGCGCGTACCGATTGCAATTATCTACATAGCAACCATGTATGTGGAAGGAGGGCTTATACCAACCTATTTCCTGTACCGGGATCTTGGGCTGGTTAACAGCTTCCATGTGTACTGGATACCTGGCTTGACTACGGCATGGAACATGCTGGTTATACGTACCTATATGCGCGGATTACCGGAGAGCCTGGTCGAAAGTGCCAAAATGGAAGGGGCGAACGAGTTCTGGATATTCAGCAAGATAATTATGCCGCTGGCAATACCGGTACTGGCAACCATTGCGCTGTTTACGTCGGTTTTTCAGTGGAATCACTGGTGGGATACCTTCATTTTTAATCCTGCCAATATTGATCTTACCACCCTGCAGTATGAGCTTATGAAACGAATTCAGTCGGCAAGTGCTGCAATCGGCAGTTCCAGTGCGGCAGATGTCTTCGGATCTACCGGTCGCAGTGCCTCGCAGGTTACTCCCCGTTCTCTCAGAGCGGCAATGACTATCGTGGTCAGCTTGCCGATTATTATGGTATACCCGTTTTTGCAGCGTTACTTTGTAACCGGTCTGATGATCGGCGGGGTAAAGGAGTAGAGATGAATTTTAGCAAAGAGATTGAACAGAACCGTACACACTCGTATACCCTGACCTTCGGGCGCAGCCACGGCGGGAAACAGGTGGATATCGAACTGAAACAGCATTCGTTCCTTTTCGGCTGCAATGGTTTTACGTTGCTGGATGGTGATGCGGTGTATGCCCGGCATTTTGAGGATGTGTTTAATGCCGCCACGCTTCCGTTTTACTGGGGACGCTATGAGCCTGTCGAGGGGCAGACGAATGAAGCTGCGATTCGAAAAGCCGCGCAGTGGTGCCGGGACCGAAATATTACCGTAAAGGGACATCCGCTTACCTGGCACACCGTCTGTGCCGACTGGCTGCTGGAATACGACACCCCGACGATCTATCGCAAGCAGATGGACCGTATCACCCGGGACGTGGGTGCCTTCGCCGGACTCATTGATATGTGGGATGTGATTAATGAGGTAGTAATCCTGCCGAGATTCGACCGCTATGATAATGCAGTCAGCAGACTGGCTCAGGAGTATGGAGCTGAGAAACTTACGATCGACTGCTTTAAAAGGGCTCGCGAGACCAATCCCGAGGCAACCCTGCTGCTGAACGATTTTAATCATTCACCAAAATATGAACACCTGATTGAAAGTCTGCTCGACAAGGGGTGTCCGATTGATGTTATCGGTATTCAGACCCATCAGCATCAGGGCTATCACGGCGTTGAATATATGCAGGATGTGCTGGAGCGCTTCAGCCGCTTTGGATTACCGCTGCATTTTACCGAGGTAACCATTCTTTCCGGGGATCTGGCTCCGGCGCATCTGGATGATTTGAACGATGCCGCGCGCGATGAATGGCCTTCAACCGAGGAGGGTGAGTCCCGGCAGCTGCAGCAGGTAACCGAGTTCTACAGTCAGCTGTATGCTCATCCGCAGGTTGAATCCATCGTGTGGTGGGATATGACGGACGGCAACTGGCTGAATGCACCTTCCGGTCTGGTACGCAGGGATTCAACGACCAAGCCTGCCTATGCAAAACTGCAGGAGTTGACATCCCGGGAATGGGGATATCCCCGACGGCAGCATACCCTGAATGAAAACGGGCATCTCACCATTAATGGTCCCGAGGGGCGGTACAGCTGCTGGATTAATGGTCAGGAGATTGAAATAGAGCTGAATAAACAGCGCAGGAACATAGTTGTAACGATGTAGAGCTGCCATCGCCCCTTTCCGAGGCCTTAAAATGGAGGTGTAAGATGAAGGAATCGATTTTAAACCTGCGGGGAATAAGCTTGCTGCTGCTGGCATCACTGTTTGCAGCGGTAGTGTCGTCCTGTGCAGGCACCAGTGCCCGGACTCCCGTGTCGGACGGTCAGGCCGAGGAGGCCCTGGAGGAGGATTTGCGTGAGGTACAGGATGATATCCCTGCACTCACAGAGGTGCTGTCGGAATATTTCGACTATGTTGGGGTTGCAATAGACAGACGAGAAACCAGAGAACCCTACTCGGAACTTCTGAACATGCATTTCAATTCGATTACCTTTGAAAACGACATGAAGCCGGAACGGATTCAAGGCAGTCCGGGCAACTTTACCTGGAACAACTCGGATGCATTAATGGAGTTTGCCGAGGATAACGACCTGCGGGTGTGGGGTCATACCCTGGTGTGGCACAGCCAGACCCCCGACTGGTTCTTTCAGGATGCGGACGGTAACCCGCTTACCGACAGTCCCGAGCATCAGGAGCTTCTGTTACATCGGATGGAAGAGCATATCAATGCGATAGCGGATCGTTACGGTGACTCGATTGCAGCCTGGGATGTAGTGAATGAGGTTATCGATGACAGTCAGGATGACTACATGCGCCGCAGCCGCTGGTATGAAATACTTGGCCCCGATTTTGTCGCGCATGCATTCCGCTTTGCACGGGAGGCATTTCCAAACGCACAGCTGTACATTAACGACTACAATACCGAGATACCATCCAAGCGTGAGGCATACTTCAGCGTTGTGGAAGGTCTCCTGGCAGATGGAGTGCCGATTGACGGGGTAGGGCATCAGCTGCACGTGAACATGAATATCCCTGTCTCCTGGGTAAACGATACCATACGACGATTTGGTCAGCTTGATGTTCGCCAGACCGTAACCGAGCTGGATGTGAGAATCTCCAGGGATGACCAGGAACAGCTGGAATCCGCACCGGAAGAGCGGCTGGTTCTTCAGGGCTATTACTATCGAGATCTGTTTGAGGTCTTCAAGCGGCATGCGGATAAGCTTGATGGTATTACAGTGTGGGGGCTGTACGATTCCCGCAGCTGGCTACGCTACTGGCCGATTACCAGAAATCATGAGGCGCCGCTGCTGTTCGACGACGACCTGCAGGCCAAACATGCCTACTGGGGCATTGTTGATCCGTCACGTCTACCGCACCAGTCGCAGGTAACCGACGCTGCTGCCGGCACCCCGGAGATAGATGGAGAGGCCGACCTGCTGTGGCAAATGCTGTCGGGGGATGAGCTGCTGAATGGTTCTGTTTTTCAGCTCGGCTATGATCAGGACACCCTGTATATTCTGGCAGATGTAGTGGATAACACCCGGGATGAAGATGATATGGTAGAGGTGTTCTATAATGGACAGTCCTACCGATTCAGCCGCAGCGGCGAGTCAGACACAGAAGCAGCCATCCAGGAAACCGACCAGGGTTACCGCGTGGAGGGCGCGATTCCAGGCGGGGTAACCCTTGAGGCCGGGGATGAGATAGAGCTTGATGTCCGCATTACCGACGAAAGCGCCGGCATGCAGTTCTCATGGAGCGATCAATCCCATGAGCAGGAACAGAACCCGGAGCGATGGGGTTTCGTGACCCTTTTGAACGAGGTTCGTCTGGTAGAGATTCCGTATACCGACACCACACCGGAGATAGATGGACAGAAAGATTCCGTATGGGAAGGTGCAGCCGTGGTTACCACAACGGTTACTGTTACCGGAGATCCGGAGGGTGCAAAGGGAGATTTCCACTTGCTGTGGAATGAGGACGGCCTGTGGGTGCTTGCCGAGGTTACCGACCCCGTACTGGATCAATCACATTCGGATGCCTGGCAGCAGGATTCAATCGAGATATTTGTAAATCCCGACAATACCAAGGCCGGTGCATACTCAGCCGACGACGGCCAATACCGCATCAACTATGAGAATCATCAGTCGATAAGCGGGGACCTGGAGGTAATCGGGGAAAACCTGACCAGCGCTGCCTCGGTTACCGATACCGGGTATATCGTTGAAGCCTTTGTCGCCCTGCACAGCATGGATCCGGAGACCGGCGACTTTATCGGCCTCGAACTGCAGGTGAACGACGCCACCGACGGAGGCAGAACAGCAGTGCATACCTGGCACGACCCGACCGGAGACTCGTACATAAACACTTCGCAATGGGGTGCCGCGATGCTGGTAGAATAAGGCACCGGTACTATGGGTCTAACTATTCCCGCTGTGTTCAGCGATCACATGGTCGTGCAGCGGGATATCCCGTTCAGGGTATACGGCTGGTATGATGTAGCCTCCACGGTCGTTGTCACCTTTGCCGGTGAGTCTGTCTCAGCCGTAACACCCGCAGATGACGGCCGCTGGGAGGTGCAGCTTTCTCCTCCGCAATCCGGAGGACCGTACGAGCTTGCTATCGCCGCCGGCGCTGAAGTGGTGCGTATACAGGACATCTATGCCGGTGATGTGTGGATCTGTTCCGGGCAGTCAAATATGCAAACCCCGCTGTCGCGCCTGCAGTATGAGTATCCCGAGGAGTATCGCAGCGCAGACAATCCCTGTGTCCGGATATGTATGGTTCCGGAGGCCTATGCCTTCGACGGCCCCCGGGCAGATCTCCCCGGCTGTGCATGGCTCCCGGTAACACCGCAAAATGCCGGCCCGCTGTCGGCCGTTTCATGGTTTTTTGCCGATGCCATGCAGAAGAGAACCGGGATACCCCAGGGGATAATCAACTCTAGTGTCGGCGGTACCCCAATCCAGGCCTGGATGTCGAAAGATGCACTGGCCGCATATCCTGAACTGCTTGAAACCGCACAGCAATATGCATCGACAGCGCATACGGCACAACTGCTTTCAGGATTGCAGCAGGCTGTAGATGACTGGTTTGCAGCTTTACATGAGCAGGATCCGGGATTCCGGGCAGAACCTGCGTGGTCGGAGGGACACGAGATACTGCGACGCGGCAGGAAGGTGCACATACCGACTCAAGACCCGGACGCCTTTGCTGTCGAGGGATGCGGATCCTTCTGGTTCTGCCGCACCATTGATATTGATGAGGAGCTCGATGTCGAAACGGCAGCCCCGCTGCTGCGGCTGGGCCGAATTGTCGACAGTGACATGGTCTGGCTGAACGGCATCCAGGTTGGAACCACCGGCTATCAGTATCCGCCCCGTGACTACCTGCTTCCGACCGGGGGTCTGAAAACTGGTCGTAACATACTGACTGTTCGCGTAGTCAGCGGAGGACCGCCGGTCCGGTTTATCCCTGACAAGCCGTATTACCTGGAGGCAGGCGGACGTCGGATACCTGTGGATGGGGAATGGCGGCTTCTGCGCGGGGCGGAAATGGAGCCTTTCTCGGAGCCCTTCCGGATAACCACGGTGCCGACCGGTCTGTTTAATGCCATGATCGCCCCGCTTCTGCACGTTCCTGTGTGCGGAATCGTCTGGTACCAGGGGGAGTCCAATCAGACCGATGCAGAAACCTACCATGAAAATCTGACGGCTATGATCCGCGACTGGCGGAATAAATGGCAGCAGGATTCCCTGCCGTGGATTCTCGTTCAGCTGCCGAATTTCGGCCCTCCTGCAGTACATGAAGGACCTGCGAACAGTGCCGCCGAATACAGCTCCTGGGCTGTCGTTCGCGATGCACAGAGAAGAGCCCAGCTTGAACTCCCCCGTACCGCATTGACCGTGAATATCGATCTTGGAGAATGGAACGACATTCACCCCTTGAACAAGATTGATGTCGGCAGGCGGGCTGCCGCTGCAGCTGCGCGACTGGTACTTGAGGATCAATCCGCCCCGATGTCCCCCGTACCGGTTTCCTGGCGGTTTACCGAAGGGCGCGTGGAAGTAATGTTTCTGTACTCGGACGGCGGCTTGAAGACCGTTGATAACGGACCGGTCGGACAGTTGTCTATCTCCGACAGCCGCGGGGGTTGGCTCCCTGCGCATGCAATTATACAGGGTAATACCCTGGTGATACTGGTGAACCAGCTTCCCCCGTTCACTATTCGCTATGCATGGGCGGATAATCCTGCGAAGGCCAACCTTTGTAATGCCGCAGGACTCCCGGCATCTCCCTTTGAAATCCACCTGGATTGAGACCATACAGTACGCAAAAAAAGGCTCAAGGGACGTATGCCCCTTGAGCCGCACTGCAGTATTCTGATATCTCTGAACTTAGTAGTTCAGATCACTCATTCTGCGCTGTGTCCGGATAGTTCCGGAAGAGGTACTGACGCGCATCAGCAGCTCAATCCGTCCCTTGCTGTATTCATCGGTACCGGTAGCCTCTGAATTCGAATTCAGGTTCCGGCTGGTGTAGGCCAGTTCAAACCCGGCATGCGGAAAGAAACTGAAGTGTGCACCGGTGCGGAGTTTCACCACATCCTCGCTGTTAACGTAGGTACGTGCATAGGGGACCAGCTGGCCCTCCATAAGATCGTAGCTGACACGGGCGGCGGCAGACCATCCAAGCTCATTTCCTTCCGACTGCAGAAGGTTATTCAGCCGGAACTCGGTCATTGCACCCAGTTTGTCGATCATCCCGATTTCTCCCTCCGGTTCCTCATACTTGAAAGCAAGATCCAGGTCATCGCTTTCGCTGTATGCCGCGTACAGCTGTGCATAGGTGTAGCGCTGCAGCTGTCCGTCGCGCTCATATATGTCGGAGAAGTAGTTCTGGGCATCTCCGCTGGAGAGTTCTCCCCATACATCTGTGGTGAAAACAGGCGCACTGAGCTGCAGCAGTACACCACCGCCGACACCCCACTGAACACTTTCTCCCTCGGGAATCTGTGCATCAAAGGCGAGGATCGGGTTCACAGCCCGGTTCTCACCCAGAAAGATGGAAGGTTCTGCTTTAACTCCAAAACCGAGAGGGTTTTCCTCAAAGCGGGTTCCGCCCATTACATTTCCGGATACCTCTACGGTGAAAGGAACCTCTGCAGAAGAAGCTACACCAAGCGGGGTAACGGTGAAATCAATTACTCCGGCAATTCCGTCTGCCTCTTCTGTTACTTCCGTATCCACATCCCCTTCTGTCGCCAGGGTAAGATAGGTGGAAAAAAGGTTCTGCTGGGTATAGCCCAGATAGGCAAGGGCAGGGCTGTTATAAGAGGCAGTGGTATACGGGTTGGGAGTATCCAGAAACTGCGAATTGAGCGCATTCGAATCTGCAAAGTACAGGACCTTGCCGCCGGAAGAGATTGTAGTCTCTCCGTCACCCTGACGGTATTCACCGGCCTGGCCGAATAACCCGATGTGGAACCCCTTGCCCTGCACCTCAGCCAGCCAGATCGGGGAGTTGTTATCATCATCATAACTGTTGACCCGGTAGGTGAAGTTCCGCAAAAGGACCCGGCCCGACCATACATCGGGATCGTCTCCTACCACGTACTGTTTCGGGGTGTCATACATGGAATCCACCAGGCTGAAACTGAAGCTTACGTATCCATCATTTCGTCTGATACCGAAGGCATTATTGTCCAGATTGTAGCCGATGCTGCCTGTCTGTTGTGCACCAATCCAGAAATAGGGAGTAGCTTCTCCATGCTCCATTGGAGTGGCCTCAGGCATCTCAAGATCCGGGGCATACATAAACTGCCCGAATGCGGGGGAGGATACGAGCAGCCCAATAGCCGCAGCCAGGACAGCTCGTACACATAATCGTCGATACTTCATTTTCTTCTCCTTACTTGCAGCCTTCGATTATTTGAAATCGATGGAATAGATATAGTAGGTTGCGCCGTTTGCATTCGAGTGCAGTTTGAAGCCAATCTGATGGACATCGGAAAGCTCCTCTGCGCTAATGTTCAAGCCGCCGGCACCTGACCCCAGAATAATATTTGACTGTCCGCGCTCGTTTGCATTCAGCCCGCGCCATCCATCGGATTCAGGCTCCAGATGTTCTCCTTCTGCATCCAGCAATACCGGCTGCAGTTCAACCCGCCCTGAACCATTGTGTT
Source organism: uncultured Spirochaeta sp. (assembly GCA_964486425.1). Lineage (GTDB taxonomy): Bacteria > Spirochaetota > Spirochaetia > DSM-27196 > DSM-8902 > Spirochaeta_B. The sequence goes on from CAZANF010000015.1 coordinate 14,255, forward strand.
CCCAGTCGATTACAATCTCCCGGTATCCGGACAGATCTCTCTCGCCTTCGGGCAGGTTCCAAATCGCAATGCTCCATGCATCACCACGGACTTCTGCTCGTCCTTGCGTATCATTTACCGTCACTGTTGCTCCTCCCTCGGCCGGTGCGGCTATGTTCACCATGCTGTCGATCTGCACCGGTGCTGCCTCAGGTGCTGCAGGGGTATCTGCAGGAGGTGCTCCTGCCGATGCACAGCCGACCGTTGCCAAAGCGATCGCAAGACTCAGTGTTCCTATGATCAGTACACTTTTTTTCATCATTATGCTCCTCGAAATATTGATGGCTTTATTATCATGTGAGAATCAACAATGTGTAATACTGCAATTTTACCAAAGGAAAGTAGGGGAATTACCCGAGCAGGAAAGTAGATTCAGTACAGATGCAATTGTCATACTCGCCTCACAGTGATATTGTGATGTCTAATGTTAATGGAGGTTTATTTTGTATATACGGAAAATGATGTGTGTTGTTGTTTTGATATCCACTTTACTGGCCGGCTGCGCAACAACCCCGACAATCGAAACGATGATACCCGAAGAAACCGGCATCTATCTCCAGATCAAAAACGGGGAAGCCTTGCTTCATGACCTGGATCCATTTCTGGAGGGATTGAATCTGACGCCAATGATGCAGGGGATGCCCCTGAAGGATTTTCTGACCCAGGTCCTTGTTTCCGCAGGCTCACCGATTCAACTGAGGGACATAGAGTTAACCCGGCCGATCGGCATCGCCATTATGTCGGAGAATGATGAGGATATGATGATCTTTATACCGCTCTCCGAGATTGCCGAACCAGAGGTACTGGCCGACAACCTGCGGTTCTCGGAAACCAGCTGGACCGCCTTGCATGACGGATATCTCATCATATCAACACAGGCTGCACTCCTGGAAACCTTCCCGCCGGAGCGGACAGCCGATGTGGCGATTCTCCGCGACTACCCTGAAAACACCCTGCAGACCTACATCAATTACTCCACTCTGGTTGAATCCCTTGATATGGATATGCAGGAGGCTGCGAATGAGGCAGATCTTGATGTCGAGGGGAATGCAGTAGTCGCCCAATTCCTTGAACTCTACAGCACCATGCTGGAGCATTTCGATGCTATGGGTATGGCATTTCGTTTCGATGGAACCGGTCTTGGTGTACGGGCGGATATGGAGCTCTCCGGTGAACTTGCAGCACTTGTCCGCACAATGAAACCCTACGCCGGCGCTCTGGAATACCCGGTTCCTCGACTCCCGAACACCGTATTCGCGTCCGTCTCTGCAATGCGTTCGAAGGATTCCCTTCGCTGGCTGCACGCGATTGAAACAAGAATATCGGAGGATCAGGAAGCCACAGATATTCTCGCACCGTTCTTTGCGATGTCGCGAGAGTATCTTGAATTGAGAACCGGGTTATCCGCATTATCGGTTGCACTGAACCCCATAACCGACAAAACGGAACTGCTGAACTCCGACATCCCGGTGACATTTGATCTCGTAATGGTTGAGGAAACCAGAGACCGGAATGCCTACATGAATATGACACGCGGGTGGATTGAAGAGAGCCAGGTACTCCCCATGATAACCGGGTTTTTCGCAGAAGAGCTGGAGGTCTCCCTGGAGTACACCGTTGCCGACGGCGTCACCCCCGCCGGACGCGAGTACCAGGAGTTTATCTTTACATTTGACGGGCCTGAGGATGCAGCCAATATGGCAGCGCTGTTTAACAGCTATCGAATATATCAGCATGCCGAAGGTGATCGCGTATATACCTGCATTGGAACCAGGGGAAGCGAGATGATAGACGCTGTCCTGAATGCTCCCGCGCAGCCGGTGAATCACTCAGCGGATATCGAGCCATATTCGGTGTGGGAGTTCGACCTGGTTGCCGCTCTGCATGCCGTAGACCCTGAAGCCGCAACGGGAATGCCCGACGAGACCGAGCCCTGGACAGGACACATGGGAATGCACAACGATGGCTACACATCTGAAATGTCGATGCCGATGGTATATCTGCAGGGTATGATGCAGTTCATGACTGCCGCCATGAACGAGCAGCAGTCCGAAACCGGGGAAATCAAACAGAAGATGTAACCGCCCCGGGCGTGATTATCTCGCCAGATTCGTTAAAGGTGAGTGTGATCCACGGCGACAGCCATTGCTTTGTCTCGTAGGTTTGATAATCGTGTTCCGGCAGCTGGTTCTGTCCCTCCTGCGGGTATACATAGCCGATAGAATAACGGCCCGGATCATCCGGATAGACCTCGGTAAGCACCATGCCTTCAAGATAGCCTGAGCCGAACGGCTGCCGGGTCAGGATTGTGCTGTTGGTATCCAGGTACAGACTCAACAGCAGATCGACATCAACAATATCCGGGACTGTCCAGGAATAGTCGATTGCAAGATCAAGGGTGACCGGGGCACCGGTTGAAGCAATTAAACCCTCTACAAGCAAATTACCGCTGCGGTACGATATCAATCCGTACTGCGTATTGTAACCGGATATAACTGCATACAGCTCGGTGTAATCGGCGGTATCCAGCCGTCCGCGCCAGGAATCGTTGGAAATAGAGCCGACCCCTGCCTGGTTTTCGCCTTCGGGGTCTGTAGTCAGGACTACTGATTTCCAGCGATCAATCGGATACTCCAGATAGCCGGTTGAGAATTGGCCGGATATTCCAACCTCCGGCCCGGGTTCATACGAAAGGGATAACTGGGAAAGTCCGACTCCGAGCTCGCCGCCTTCGCCGGCATGGTAGAAGGTGAGATAATAGTCCCGGGAAGTCTGGCTGATAGCCGGGCCGCGGAACAGCCATTCCTGTCCTCCGCCTTCACTGCTGCTGCGGGCTACAACCTCTCCGTTCGCCTGCTGCAGCAGCACCAGTACATCCTCCGGAAATGGCCCTTCGGTGTTGGACAGGGTATAGCTTCCCGGCCAGGGAGTGCTGAGCTTGAAGGATGCAAACTCTCCGCTGAGTAATGAAGCTGTGCTTTCGGGCAGCGGCCCTGGCAGAGCAGGGTCGATCTCGATTGTTTGATCCAGGATGTCGTCATGGGGCCGCAGCGTGAGTTCCAATTCTGCCTCCGGCCCGGCCGTCAGCCGGGTCCGGGTTCCTCCGAAGTGATACGGCTGTACCTCACCGGTTTCTGTATCGGTCCGATACACCGTGACCCTTATCTGGTATTCGTGCTCTGCCGGCACCTGTCCGAATTCCGCACTGCCGACCAGCTCGTTGTCCTCCAGCCTCAGCTCGGTTTCACGGACTTCCCGAAAAGTATCTCCTGCTGCGGTCAGTATCACCTCGGCATGGAGGTTCTCATATGGTACGATAAAACGACCGCCTGATTCCGATGTACGGGACGGCAGCGGAGAACGCATCTGAACCGTGAAACCCTCCTGATCTGTAATCCGGCCAAGCAGCTCCGGCGCACAGCCGCTTATAAACACCCCCATTTACCTTTGCAAATTTATAATAAAAAACTGCATAAACATCAGGACATCAAAGTTTTCAGATAGATAGATGGTATGCCGTTCCAGCCTGTACATCAATTAGAAAAGCCGGCCCTTGGCTGCTTGCACCTTCCTTCTCCTCCATGTGCCTTTTTATTGATTTTCTAATATTTATTACATATCGTAGTGATATGAACCCGATTACATACGGCAATTTTGAGAACTGTGAACTTCTGATAAATCCGAGCAGGTATCCTCAGTATGCCAAACTACTCAAACGAATCCTCAAGCGTTCCGGCTTTGCCCGGGTTATTGAAAGCCGGAGCAGAACGCATTTTCTCGAGTGTGTTCAACGGTTTTACGAAAGTGATCTACCGTATCTTCTGGTATGGGGAGGAGACGGGACTGCACATGATGCTATAAATACTCTGGTGAAGGCTGAAGCAGCTGGAAACGGGGGTGCCGTAAAACAAAAGAAGGCAGTCGGATTTTTGAGAGGAGGCAGCGGTAACGGTATCCAGGACTCCTATGAGGTTCCTTTCTCTCTCAAGGGCCAACTTTCTGCATATGCCGAAAGCGTAACCCGCAACTATGTAGAGGAGGTGGATCTTTTCGCAGTCACAGAGCTTTCCAGCCGGAAAAATGGTGATGTGAAACCTCCGGAATATGGACAGCTAACCGGTCTTGGGTTTGATGCCCAGGTGCTGCGAAGGCGAAACAGCAAGACCTGCCGCCGGGGAACACATGCGGGAAATCCACGGCCAGGATTGCTGAATTATGTTCGGGCAGGACTTGAAACCTTTTTTGATGATCTTCCGGAACAACAGTTCACTCTAGAATTAATGGACGGAAAATATGCATTCAGGGGGTATCGGGTAAATGCGGAGTTTCCTTTTGATTTGCTCAACAGAACAACCCGGGTTTCCATGCTGGAAGTTGGAACCCGTCCATACTACGGCAAACTGTTCAAGGTGTGTCCTGATGTGGTCTGTAACGACGGCTACCTTGATCTATATCTGTATAACTTCCGTGATAAAGCCTCCGCTGCCAAAAATGCGATCCTCCTGTGGCAGGGTAATCATGCAAAAATAAACAAAAAGCTCATCAAGAAGGGAAGACCGGTTATTGAACGCTATGAAATACGATCAGTCCACATCAGGTCCCGGGAGGCTTTCGACTACCATATTGATGGTGAACTCAAAACAGCAGCGGAGGACGGCAGTGGCGGTTTCGGACTGAAAATCGAGGTGTGTCCCAAGGCTATCAGGTTTCTGGTACCCGGCACATTTTACCGCAAGTTTCATCCTGATTTTACGGACTAAGGTAATAATGCAGAAAATTTCAAAATCGATTGATACTACAATTGTCTTGCCTGAAAGCAGTCCGGCGGGAAAAATCCCCGGCCGGTTTATCTCGGCATCAATTGATACTTCCCTGCTGGTAGGAGGCTTCTGGTGGCAAGGGAGTACGAGAACACAGCGGGGGCTTGGAACAAAGCGGGTCAATCCGGTGAATTTGCAGGATCTGAAACTGCGAAGCATGGCTTCTCACCTTCAATTGGCTTATCTGCGGATTGGGGGGACCGAGGCGGATCAGCTGATCTATCGGGTTAAAAAGAAGCACAAAAAGAAACATAAAAAGAAGCATCAGAGGCGATCCACCGATACAGCTCCCGAAGGCTGCTATTATCTGGACCGCCGGTGCTGGAAAGAGGTTGAACGTTTCTGCCGGGATATCGGAGCTGAACTCTTTATGACCCTTAATGCCGGACCGCAGCGACGGAAGAGTGATGCCACCTGGAAGGCGAAAAACGCCCGTTCCCTGATACGTTACAGCATGAAGCGGGACAAGTGCCTGCCGGTCTGGGAGCTTGGCAACGAGGTGAACGCCTACCGGTTTTTCTACGGGTATGGTATCTCCCCAGGGTGTTATGCCGATGATATTGGAAAGCTGGCAAAGATTATCGAAAAGAAGGGAGGAGGCCTGACCGCCGGCCCTGCGCTGGTGGTGTGGCCGATAGTCGGTGAGGTGCTTCCCTTTCTCCGTCGTTTTCTGAAACAGATATCGACGAAGGGACACAGGCTGGATATTCTTACCTGGCACTTCTACCCCCAGCAGTCCTTTCGCTCCCCCGTTGCTACCAGAAGGGCCGGACCGTATACCCTTCTCAAACCCCGGAACCTCAACGAGCTTGGCCGCCATGCCCGCAGGGTTCGCAGACTCTGCCGACGCTATCTACCGGATGCAGAAATGTGGCTTGGCGAAACCGGGCACGCCCAGTGCGGCGGGGAACCGGGAATCTCCGATCGCTTTATATCAAGCCTCTGGTGGCTCGATACCCTGGGACAGACCGCGGCAGCGGAGCATACACAGGTAATCCGCCAGTCCCTCATCGGCGGGGATTACGGGTTAATCAATTACCAGACGGGCGAGCCCAATCCCGATTACTGGGCGACACTGCTCTGGAACCGTCTTATGGGCCGGGATGTATACCGGGTAAAGCAGCGGGGGTGGGGAAGCCGGAAGCTGAGGGTGTATTTGCACAGCCATCCGCAGCGAACCGGGGTTTTGAGCATCCTTGTTATTAATCTGGACAGAAAACGGCAAGGGGTGCTGCAGTTACCCGATACCCTATCCGGACCGCAGGAGCAGTTTCTTGTTACCTCCGACTCCCTGTTTGGCTCCGTGGTGTATCTGAATGGAAGGGTACTGGCTCTGGATGATGATTTCGGGCTGCCGGATCTATCGGGTATCCCGGTACATCATGAGGCGGTAAAGCAGGGAGAGCTGCGGATACCCCCGGAATCATACGGCTTTTTTACGGTTGTGCCTGCAGATACTG
>CAZANF010000016.1:0-20488 GCA_964486425.1 uncultured Spirochaeta sp.
GAGACAGGGGCGCACTGAGGCCTGTCCGGGCAAAATCGCTGGACCGCAGGGGCACGTCGCTGCCGGGAATGGCTACCTCCCGCACGGTTCCCAGCACCTGCTGCTCGGTGGTGGGCAGAGAGCAGTCGGGCAGGCGACGACGGAACAGCCCCCGTACCGGATGCAGGAGATCAAGATGAAGGAGTGCGGGCAGCAGGATACCGGACATCAAGGCCTTGGACTGTACAACCGGCCAGTCGAAGCTCTTGCCGTTATAGCTGATCAGCACCTTTGCCTCGGACAGCGCCTCTGACAGCCGCTGGAGTACCCAGACCTCACCGGGAAAATCGACGGCAAACCATTGCTGAAGCATAAGTCCGCGTGGCTGCAGCCGGGCGGCCCCGGCCAGCAGCACCGTCGTACCTGCGCCGCTGGAAAGCCCGGTGGTTTCGATATCGAAAAACATCATATCGCGGACAGGTGACCGGAAGGCCCCGGCAGTGAGGGATATCGGTCCCGGCAGCGCAGAATCGGATGATGATGCGGGTGCAGCTTCCCCCTGCGGGTAGGGGATATACACCCTGCGTTCCCAGAGCAAGTCCTCGGTATGCTCCCAACCCTCAGGCGGATTCAGAGCGGATAAACCCACAGCGGAAGTCGGATTCACAGAGGCACAGGAAGCTTCAGATGAGGCGGCACTGCCGGGTTCGAATCGGGCTGCCGGCGATCTTCGGCGCTGACGCCGGCGATCAGCCAGATCCATGACTGTCCTCCGCCTGTCCCGACAGCCAGTCGGCTAAAAAGCGCCGCATGGCGGCCCTGGGATCGGGATCAACCTCCTCGGATTCATCCCGAACCCCGATGCACGAGGGACAGCCCTGTTCGCAGCTGCAGTTCTCCACCCGATCGCGAGCAGCCGAAAGCACCACCCCGGCCCCCGCCGCCACCGCCTCCGCCAGACCGGTCCCCCCGGGGTACCGGTCAAACAAATACAGGGCAGGCACCCCGAAATGAGGGTCGCGCATTCGCTCTGCGCTGCCGATATCTCCGCTGCGGCACAGCAGATACAGCGGGGCGACCCCGCGCAGGAGCCACCCCAGGCGTGCGATTACCCCCGGCTGCGACTCCGGGGCAATCCGGCTCAGTGCCCTGCCGGCAGCCGTATCCGGGCCGAACAGAAATACCGCGGCCCGGGTGTGCATCTCCTCCTCGGGCAGAGCGATCTCGCCGTAGCCGACATTCTCATGGGTATGGAAGCGGATCTTCTTGTACTTCGCCGCCTGGCTGCGCACCAGGATATCAGTCAGTCTCGCCTCCCCGCCCGGAATTTCATAGCGCTCGAACTCCTCCAGCACCTGCAGCCGACGCTTGGTCAAGGCATCGGTGAAGTACTCTACGGTGGATATGGTCACGTAACAGCGTCTGTTCTCCAGATCCAGCTCCTCGACCTGATACTGCTCACCCCGGTGCAGATAAATCGCCTTGGGAAACAGCATCTCCTTGGCACTGACCCGGTCCATCTCGCCGATCACCTGGTGCTGCCCCTTTGTGCGGTCAATGATTACCACATTGTCCGAAACCGCACTACGCAAGGATATCCCCTCCGCCGGATAGCTGCGATCGGCCCAGTAGTAGCGCCCGGCGGTGAAACGCAGTACCCCGGTTTCGGTAAGCACCTCGCCGAACTCCTGTGCATCCGGAAAAAAAACATCGTCCGCCTGCAGCGGAAGCTCGAAGGCTGCGCACTTGATATGATCCGATCTGATGTAGGGATTTTGCGGGTCGATGTATCCATGCTCGGGGTTCTGCGCCAGGCAAAAATCCGGGTGCTGCATGACATACTGATCAAGCGGAGCCGATCCAGCGACAAGTATGGACACCGCAGTCGTACTGCTGCGGCCGGAACGTCCGGCCTGCTGCCACATCGAAGCAATGGATCCGGGATATCCGCCCAGGATGGTGGCGTCCAGACCCCCGATATCGATTCCCAGCTCAAGCGCATTGGTGGATACTACCCCATGCACCGTACCCTCACGCAAGCCGCGCTCGATAGAACGCCGCTCATTGGGCAGATATCCGCCGCGATAGGCCTCAACCCGGATCCCCTGGTTATCGGTATACATATTGTGCAGGCTCTTGTTCAGATAACCGGCGATAAGCTCTGCATAGATTCTGGAACGGGCGAAGACAATGGTTTTGATTCCGCGGGTCAGCAAGCGCAGAGCCAGGCGGCGGCTTTCGGCCGGAATGCCGCGGCGGATTCCCTGCACCTTGTCGACCAGGGGTGGATTGTACAGGATCATATGCTTGCGTCCCTGCGGGGCACCGCTTTGATCAATCAGCTGCATCGGAAGCCCGACCACCTCCTGCGCCAGTTCACGGGGATTGCCGATGGTTGCCGAACAGCAGATAAACACCGGATCCGAGCCGTAGAAGCGGCAAATCCGCCGCAGCCGGCGGATCAGGTTGGCCGTATGCGAGCCGAACACCCCCTGATACTGGTGAACCCCGTCGATAACGACGTAGCGCAGATTCCGCAGAAACTGAATCCACTTGGGGTGATTCGGCAGGATCCCCGAATGCAGCATATCGGGATTCGATATAACAATCTGACCGGTAGATCGGGCGGCGGCCCGAATAGAGTTCGGGGTATCCCCGTCGTAGGTGGCAACCTTAATCCTGGGTCCGCCGCTGTTGCGGGCTCCGCGAGCGTCGGACCCACCGGTTCCACGGGCGTCGGTCCCGGGGGTGTCGGCTCCGCCGGTCCTGTCTCCGGAAAGTCCCTGGACTACCTCATTGAGTTCGCTCTGCTGATCCTGGCTCAGCGCCTTGGTAGGAAACAAATACAACGCCCGGGTCTCGGGCCGCTCGATAATCCCCTGCAGCACCGGCAGATTGTAGCAGAGTGTTTTACCGCTGGCGGTGGGGGTAACAATAACCGTGGATTTCCCGCAGCGGATCGTCTCATACGCCTGGGCCTGATGTGAATATAATCTGGTTATTCCGCGTGCAGACAGACCGGCCCGAAGAAACGGGGACAGTCCCTGCGGGAGTTCCCGGTATACACCCTCACGCTCGGGGACCTCGAGCCAATGGGACACCCCTTCCATAAACTCGGCATCCGCACGCAGATCCTGCACCGCGGATTCAATATCGGCTTTCCGCATAGTACCTCTTCATAGTATCCTGCATTTCTTTCCAGCATAGCAGATAGCACCCTGTCCGGCCAGAGACGGCGGATGCACTTTGCTTGACTACAGCAAGGCAGCGTCATACTATTAAGCACATGAAGCGACGCGGTGAGACAGGAAAAAATGATGTGCTGTCGATTATCCTGGGCGGGGGCAAGGGTTCCCGACTGTACCCTTTAACCAAAGACAGGGCGAAGCCGGCGGTCCCATTCGGCGGCAAATACCGCCTGGTGGACATACCTATTTCCAACAGCATTAACAGCGATTTCAAGAAGATCTATATCCTTACCCAGTTTAACTCGGCGTCGCTGCACCTCCACCTGTCCAGTACCTATATTTTTGACTCCTTCACGCGGGGCTTTGTCGAGATTCTGGCAGCAGAACAGACCTTTGACCACTCCGGCTGGTATGAGGGTACCGCCGATGCGGTTCGCAAAAACTTTCAGCATTTTCGCACCCAGAATCCAAGCCACTACCTTATTTTGTCGGGGGATCAGCTCTACCGGATGGATCTGGCCGAGATGTACCGGCAGCACATACATAGCGGGGCACAGGTAACTATTGCCGGGACCCTAGTTACTCGCGACGAGGCGACGAGTCTGGGGGTTATTCGTACCGACCGGCACGGATTTATCGATGACTTTGTCGAGAAGCCTCCGCTTTCACGGGACATCAGTTATATGCAGGTTCCGCCAAGCCTGCACCCGTCCAGGCGAATGAAGGACTCCGGCCGGGTATATCTGGCATCAATGGGTATCTACTTCTTTAATGCAGATGCACTGGAAGGGGCACTGAATAACGCCTTTACCGATTTCGGCAACGAGATTATTCCCATGCTGATAGCAAAGGGACGTGTGCACTGCTATATCTTCCAGGGGTTCTGGGAGGACATTGGTACCATACGCTCATTCTACGATACCAGTCTGGACCTGGCATCTATTAACCCGGATTTCAACTTCTATGACGAACGCATGCCTATTTACACACACCGTCGCGATCTGCCGGCGAGCAAGTACAACAGCTGCTTTCTGCAGCAGACCCTGGCTGCAGACGGGTGCATCATTACCAATGCAAATATACAGAACTCGGTAATCGGGGTGCGCATGCTAATCGAAAGCGGCACCGAACTTGAGGGGGTTGTGTGCATGGGAGCGGATTACTACGAGACCTCCGGTGAAAAGGAAGACAATCGCGCCCATGGAATTCCGGATATCGGGATCGGCCGCGGCTGCCGGATTCGCAATGCGATAATCGACAAGAACGCCCGGATCGGAGAGAACTGTTCAATCGGGTACGAACAGGAGTGGTATGAGGACGGGGATTACGGATACTATCACATTAAGGACGGGATCATTGTTATCCCCAAGAATACTACCCTTCCCCCCGGATCACGTATTTGAGCAGTTAATGGCCGACAGAACCTGATCCAGAATACCCCGATCGGAATCCGCCAGATGATACCCGGTTACCTGATGACATGGAACCCACGAAAACTGCACATGTTCATGCAGCGGCAGGGACGGCAGCGAGATTTTCTGTTCAGCAGGGCGTACAAGATAGGCTTCCAGCCGCCGGGGCTGGCCTTTGTGGGTAAACTCCCCTACGGCGATGCGCTCACCCACGGTAACCTCAAGTTCCAGTTCTTCATAAAACTCACGGCGGAGCGCGGCTTGCGGAGAGATGTCCACATCGTCCATTTTACCGCCGGGAAACTCCCAGCGGTCACCCATGCTTCCGCCTGAAATGCGCTTGCCTAAAAGGATCATTCCCTGTTCTACACAGATCCCGGCAACTGATACCGCTGCCATGAACTAGAGCAGAATCACCATCGGGAACAGGAAGTGCAGCAGTGCAATCAGGATAGCCAGCACTCCAATAACATCCCGGTTGCCGACGAATACCTGAGTCATGCGCGACAGACCGTCTGATGCTACCGTTGCCTTGCTCTGGTAGAACAGCAGGCACAGTGTGAACCCGGCAATTATGCCGACCAGGGCCGGAAAAAGGTTGCCGATAACCGAAATATCGCCGAAAGGTACGAAAAGGAACTGCAGAAAACCACCGAGGAAGGTAAGCAAACCGATAAGCAGTCGAAAATTCGGCGCTTCCAGCACATCCCGGCTCAGCAGCTTCGGCAGCGAGATTTTATCGTCAATCAGCGGAGCAGCCAGGGTAGTACCTGCGATACACAGGGTAACTACCGAAATTACATATAAGTGAATCATAACTATAAGATAGTACATCCAATTCACCGGGTCAATTACGTTATTATGTTAAAATTCTTCCACTGTCGGTACAAGTTCAATATCATTTTCGTCAAACTCTATCTGAATTACTACCGATTCAACGGGCTCCGGGAAATCTTCAAGCTGAAGGTGAAATCGCCGGGAATCCCCCTCGGACTGGCCAAGGGTATCCAGATCTTCACCGATAACCCGGGATGTTTGCTCGTCGATTACCCGGATTTGAATCAGGCTTGGTGAATCGGACTGCTCCTGGCGCTCGGCGGTTACCCGTATCAGCAGGCTCTCGTCGAAGGAATTCGCCTGCGAACTGAAGCGTACCGACTGCACGGATGCGGTTGAATGATCGGGCTGCAGAAAAAAAAGAAATATCAGATACACAACGCTTACCAGCAGGATATCAAGCACGATAATAATGAGCCGTCGGTTCAGCTTCCGCCTTCGCTGATCATGGTCGGTGTCCACCTGTGCACTGCGATGCTTCAGCCGTTCACTGCGATCGTAATGAAAGTGTACCTGGCTGGTCCCGGAGGCATCAGTCGGTCCGGAGGCATCGGTCCGCCCGGAGACAGCATTCTGCCGGTCCCGGTCATGCGTCCTGCTCATGAGGTTCGGCCCCCAAGCAGTCGCGGGAGCTGCCGGGCGGAGGCAAGCCCGAGGCTGCGGCCGGCCACAAGGTGCCGCAGGACACCAATCTTTGCAGCACGAAGCACATCCCCATCGGCTGCTGCCTCCCCTGCAATGCAGCCTGCGAGAACATCTCCGCTTCCGGCGGTCGCCAGATTCGGCTCCATGCCGTCAACCACATACACACCGGCATCCGGATGCACGATGTACGTAACATGCGATTTTGCAACCACAACCGCCCGGTAGCGTTGTGCTGCTGTATGCGCAGGGGAAACGGGATTCTGCATGACCTCCGGGACAGACACGCCGGCCAGCCGCGCAAGCTCGCCCGGATGCGGCGTGAGCACCCAGTTTACCGGATCATCACCGCTCCGCTGCGGGGCAAGCTGCTGCAGCAGGGTCAGCCCGTCCCCGTCTATCACTGCGGGAAGCCCCAATTGAAGCAGCCGGGCCAGCAGATCCACACGCTGCGTGTCCGCACCCCGGCCGGGGCCTGTCCGTAAGGCACGGGTTCCCGGCCGCTGCATATCCTGTGACGACTGGATCCCGGCGGCAGTCAGGTGGCTCCGGATCACCGCGTCACTCCCCGGGTCCACCGAAACCGTGACCCTTCCTGGCGGTCCCCGTTCGGCTGCCGAAGCAGCCAGAACCGCCGCACCATGATAGCGGGAACTGCCTGCATAGATGCAAAGGTGACCCCGACTCCCCTTGTAGGCGGATTGCGCAATCGGCACCTGCAGCTGCGGAATATCTGATTCTTCCAGCAATGTGTACGTCTCGAGAGCCGAGACTGCGGACGGAGGGAATCCCGCATCGGCAAACGCAATCTGACCGCTGCGCTGCCGGACAGCCGGAGCAAACAGTTGAATGTCCGCCGGAATTATTGCCGCCGTTACATCCGCACATACGGATACATGCCCGGCCCCTGCCGGCAGACCGCTCGGCAAATCAATAGCTGCAATCAGCAGCCGTGGGTTGAGCTCCTTTGCCCGGGTAATCGCTTGAACCATGGACAGAAGATCCCCGGCCAGCGGACGCGAAGCTCCGACTCCGAGCAGGGCATCCACTATACAGTCGGCTCCTGCAAAGGCCTCAATGCAACTCTCCGGATCGCTTTCCCAGTCGAAACACGGAACGGAATAGGCTTCCAGCATCTGCATCTGCCGGGCGGGCAAGTCCTTCCATTTGCTGCCTTTATGCACCACAGAAACCCCGTATCCCTCATGAACAGCTCTGCGGGCAATCGACAACCCGTCGCCGCCGTTATTGCCGGATCCTGCGGCAACGACCATCTGTACTGTTTTTGTGTCCATACCGTCAGCAGACGGCAGGCGCTGCTTCACAATCCGCCAGCACGCTTCGGCGGCCTGTTCCATGAGCACCACAGACGGGAACCCGAGATTTGCCCGGGTTTCGGCATCCAGCTGTTGTTTGTTTTCGGCAGACGCGAGTTGCTGCATACAGCCCCCCTTGTGCAGTTGATTCTACGGTATGTGCGGAAGCATCGCATCGGTTCTCCACCAATGTACCTCCGCGCCGTCATTATATGCGAGTAATCCGACCAGGATATTGTTTCCACTCAATCGCAGCCGGCGATGAAGAACCCCGTCGCCGGGAATATGGATATAGCGTCGCCGCACTACCCGCCCGGAGGTGTCCATGAGCATCAGCTGTACATTGTCATCCTCTTCCTCACTCATAAACAGCAAATACTGTCCGCCTGTCGCACCGACAAGCTTATACGAATAATCCCGCGTCTGCTGTTCCAGCAGCGAGGAATCGGTAGTTTCCTGAGTGTTTCGGGGTATTTCGATCCCTTCGCGGTATACCCCGTCGGCAAGGTCGAGCCAATAGACGTTCGAGCTTTCCTGGGAAATCTGTTCAATTCCATCGGTGGTGTGGTCTGTGTTCTTGCGATAGTAATCAATCTTGAGATATATGCGGCGCTGCTCGGGATCCGGGACAACATCCTGCAGAGACGGAATGAGCCCTTCGCTCGGGATCGGCAAACGCTCGACTGGTATCTCTACCGTAGACAGATGTTCCCCGCTGGGAAGAAACCAGTATACAAGCCAGCGGTCGGAGACACGCGAGATAACCACCAGCTCATCATTCACTGAGGTATCGACACGATGAATGTGCGGGAAGGGAGTGCCGCGCAGACCGTCCTGGCCGATATAGTCCAGGGGCTGGCCCTGCGGAGAGAAGCGGAGGACTACCCTGTTCAGAATCTGCCCGTCTTCCTGAACCCAGCGGTCACGCGGAAGAAGGTCCTCCACCAGTATGCGGCGGGTTGAGTCCACGGCAAACCAGCCTATCTGATTAAACTCATACGGGACGGCTCGTCGGCTGGCTATACTGCTCTCGCTACTGTTAATCGGCAATGTCGACGGAACGGGATTCTCGTCGGGGTCATAGATAAGCGATACCAGATCGCCGTAAGAGGTAAAGGTCATTATCTTGTTCGCATTTCGATTCAATACCCATACCAGACCGTCGAACATATAGATGTCCGAGCGCTCACTGAATGGAGCCGCATCCGACTGAAAGAGATCGATAGAATGCTCGAGTTTGCCAATGTTAATAAAGAACAGTTCTTCCTGGTCTACATAGCGGCGGGAATCGCCGCACCCCAGTAATCCTGCACCCAGCAATATACTGCCGGACAGCAGCAGCAACAGTCGACGGACAACGATAGAGTACCCTCCCATAGAGGGGATACTATCTGTCCTCTCCAAAGCTGTCAATCTTGACCGTGACTCGTATGCACAGGTATAGTAGAACAATGAAAAAATCCCTCATAGACATTCTCTTCGGCTCCAAACATGAAAAAGACTTGAAAGAGCTTATGCCGATACTTGCTCAAATCAATGCGCTGGAAGAATGGGCTCTCGGCCTTTCCGATGATGATTTCCCCCGATATACAAATCAGTTTCGCGATCGTCTGCAGGCAGGCGAATCCCTGGACGACATCCTGCCGGAGGCATTTGCCCTGGCTCGGGAGGCTGCCAGACGAACCCTGGGTGAACGACCCTACGATGTTCAGATACTCGGTGGTATTGTACTGCATCAAGGCAAGATAATGGAGATGAAAACCGGTGAAGGGAAAACCCTGTCTTCGGTTGCAGCCGCCTATCTGAACGCACTGTCCGGCAAGGGTGTACATGTAATAACCGTAAACGACTACCTTGCAGAGCGCGACGCCCACTGGATGGAACCAATCTTCTATCGCCTCGGACTGACCGTCGGCGCTATTCTGGCCAACATGGATCCGGAACAGCGCAAGATTGCCTATCAGCAGGATATTACCTACGGTACGAACAACGAATTCGGTTTTGACTACCTGCGCGACAACATGTGCTACAACAAGATACACAAGGTGCAGCGCGGCCACAGCTACTGTATTATCGACGAAATCGACTCAATCCTGATTGATGAAGCACGAACCCCGCTCATAATATCGGGAGCGGCGGAGGATGACACCAAAAAGTTCCAGCAGGTAAATCAGGTTGTACGCAGTCTGAATGAGTGCGCCAAGGATCCCGAAACCGGAGATTATCCCGAAGAACCGGTCGGCGACTATAAACTGGATGAAAAATCAAAGAAGGTCAGCTTTACCGATGAAGGACTCAATCATCTGGAAACCCTGCTGCAGCGGCAGGGAATCATTTCGGGGTCCCTGTTTCTGGACGAGAACTTCGAATACATTCACTATGCAACCCAGACACTGAAAGCCCAAACCCTGTTCAAGATTGATAAAGACTATGTCGTCAGCGAAGGCAAGGTAGAGATCGTTGATGAGTTTACCGGACGTATTATGCATGGACGCCGCTATTCGGACGGTCTGCATCAGGCGATTGAGGCCAAGGAAGGTATTAGAATACTGCAGCGCAACCGGACCCTGGCGACTATTACCTTTCAGAATTTTTTCCGTATGTACGACAAGATAGCCGGGATGACCGGAACCGCCGAGACAGAAGAAAAGGAGTTCGGAAGCATCTACGGGCTTGAGGTTGTGGTAATTCCAACCAACCGTCCGGTAGCACGCTTCGATGAAGAGGATATCATCTTCCTGAACGACAGCGCCAAGTACAAGGCAATCTGCGATCAGATTCATGAGCTGCAGACCCATGGTCAGCCGGTTCTTGTAGGGACTGCATCGATTGAGCGTTCCGAGATTCTCTCGACTCAGCTGACAAAACGGGGTATACCGCATGAGGTCCTGAATGCCAAGAATCATGCCCGTGAGGCCTTGATTATCGCCGAGGCCGGTGCCAAGGGTTCGGTCACCATTGCAACCAATATGGCCGGTCGTGGAACCGACATAAAACTGGGAGGGAATGCAGAGTTCCGCACCCGTCAAAAGGTCGGTACCGATCCCGATCCGGAGACATACCAGCGTGTACTGAAGGAGGAAATCCGGAAATGGCGGGCGCAGTACCAGGAAGTCGTCGAGCTTGGGGGGCTGTTCATCCTTGGAACCGAGCGGCACGAATCCCGACGCATCGACAACCAGCTACGCGGACGCGCCGGTCGTCAGGGTGACCCGGGGCATTCACGGTTCTTCCTCTCGATGGACGACGATCTTATGCGATTGTTCGGCGGCAGCAACATGAAGAATATGCTCTCCAGGGTGGGATTGAATGATGAAGAGCCGATCTATCATCGCTGGATATCCAAGAGCATCGAGCGCGCACAAACCAAGGTTGAGGAACGCAACTACGAGATTCGCAAACACCTGCTGGAGTATGACGACGTTCTGAATGAACAGCGCAAGTTTATGTATAAACAGCGCGATGCAATACTGGATGATGATCAACTGTATCTGCGCATTCTGAAGACTGCCGAGGATATTCTGGATGACGCACTGGAAGACTACAGTCCCGAGCGTACCGGCGAGGTTACCGCGGTACAGCAAATACTCGACAGTATCCAGGAAGAACTCTACTTTACCCCTGGTATCTCTCCGGAGGATCTATCCGGTAAACCAGCTTCATTTATCCGGCAGGCCGTTATCGATGAACTCACCAGAGACCTTGACGAGAAGAATACTGCTGCCGGAGAAGTGATGCTGAACTCCGCAATCCGGATGGAATATATTCGAAATATTGATTCCCGCTGGCAGGATCACCTGGAAAACCTGGAGGCCCTGCGCGAGGCAGTGTATCTGCGCTCATACGGGCAGAAGAATCCGCTGCTGGAGTACAAGCTGGAAGGTTTTCAGATTTTCGAAGAAATGCTGCTGCAGATTCGAATCGCTATTGCCCGCAAGGTATTCCTGGTGAAGGCGGAGAGCCTGCGGCCCGAGGCCAGGGTTGCACCGCGCAGCTCAATCCAGACCAGGCATGACTCGATGCAGGGATTCGGCAGCGGATCTCAGACCAGAGGCAGGGCCCCCGCCCGACCGGACGGAAAGGCACCAACCGTTGTGCGTAATATTCCAAAGGTTGGACGAAACGATTTATGCCCTTGCGGAAGCGGCAAGAAGTACAAACACTGCCACGGCCGATAACGCCCCCGGCAAGGTACGGCAGCTGTCCGTACCAGGGCCGGTATGCAACATGCCCCCGATACCGAATAAAGCAGCGGGGGCATTCCCGGATGTGCGGGCCTTGTCACATTACTGCGGCAATCGCCCGTTACAAAATGATTACGCGATAACAGCAGAGAAGTTCAATCCAACCTCAATAGGATTTTCCATCGGTTCGGTGGTGTAAGCATTAATAAAGGTTATCAATGCTAGCAGACAAACCAGAACAATTGCAAGTCTCCTCATGGTATCTTCCCCTTCAACATTATATAGCAGATATTTTTACATGGAATGCATAAAAAATCATTCTAATGCAAATATCGCTGCGGGTCTACAGGATTCCCGTTCTGAAAAATCGAGAAATGAAGATGCGGACCGGTGCTGCGGCCGGTATTTCCCATAGTGCCGAGCCTCTGTCCGGTAGCGACATACTGCCCCCGTCTCACAGTTATTGTATGTAAATGGGCATACAGGCTCTGAAATCCCCCATCATGACTTATGATGACGTAGTTTCCGTAAGTCGGGTGTACCCCGGCATCGGCAACACGCCCCACCCTGGCGGCATTAATCCGTGTGCCCGTTGCATTGGCGATGTCAAAGCCGTTGTGAAAGCGTCGAACACCGGTAAACGGGTCGTTGCGATAGCCGAACCCGGAGGTATATCGACCTACAGTAGGAAAGGTGAACAACTCCCCCAGGACTATCTGCAGATCGGTGTTATTCATCCGTGCATCGGGTATGAACAACACCTGCCCGACGGACAGCACCTCGGATCTGAGACTGTTTGCGTCTATCAATTCGGTTACGGAAATGGAATAACGGGTCGAGATAGCCTCCAGGCTTTCCCCCCGGCTGACCGTGTGGCGCAGGCCATCCCGACTGGGAATCTGCAGGCTTTGCCCGACCTGCATCCTCCGCACATCATTTATCCGGTTAAATGAAACCAGTGTATCCATGCGCAAACCGTAACGGAGGGCAACATCGCTCAGGGTATCCCCCGGCTGAATGGTATACTCTGAAAAGGATATTTCTTCATATTTGGAGAGATCCAGCTCCAGAGGCTCCTCGGAATGTGAGCTGCGGGATAATGACTGTATCTGCGTCAGCAGAAGGTCTTCAACAACCTCAATATTGGCCGGAGGGCTTATGCTGGTACCTGAAAATATCCAGGTACCGGGCAGTCCGCCGCTATGCTGCAGCGGGAGCAAGGCTGCCAGAAACAGCAGCGACGAGATCATCATGACGGTTTGTACGGGAGGGAGATCAAGAGCGAGGCGCTGCGGCCAGCTCAGTGAAAAACCGCGAATTGCTGAAACCCCGCGCACCAAGACCTGCGGCCCCTGCATTGAGGGTTTTTTTTGCACCTCCGCCAGAATTCGGTCGGCAGAAACCCGTAAACCGCGGTTTGGGCTATAGATGTCCTCCGGCACGCTTCTTCGGAAGGTATCCTGCGAACGTCGACGTTTAATATGCTGCTGGCGAATTATTGTCTCCATACTATCGCTTATATCGACAGGATGGCCGGGCATGATTATAGTAAAACCCGAAAAAGATGTTCCGATTCATATGCATAACCGCTCCAGTCGCTATTCTCCTCTGTATCCCGCTTTTTGCGGCAACTATCTTCCAGATTAACGGCCGTTCCATGCAGCCGCTGCTCAACGATGGAGACCGTGTCTGGGTGCTGATATGCGCCTACGACTTTCGCATACCGTTTACCGGCACACGAGTATTGAAACTTGCCGACCCGGCTGAAGGAGATGTCGTGCTGCTTGAGCATCCGAAGACCGGACGGCTTATTGTGAAAAAAATCGCCGGACTCCCGCTCTATCCCATCCAAACCGAATCCAATTCGGGCATTGTCGGAAAAACAGCATTCAGCCCGATATACACCCCCAGTCTACGATTGTATTCCAGGGTCCCTCCGGGGTATTATATGGTACTGGGGGAAAACCAGGCAGAATCAGAAGACTCACGCTATTTCGGATTTGTTTCGCGTGATGCCATTCGGGGGAAGGTACTGGGTATCGATCACAATGTCCGATAGAACCACAGAACAGATTCACAAAACCACCAGCCGTCGACTCAGCTTTCTCTTCTGGCTGACGATAGCAATGGCAATCCTCATAATGACCCAGTTTTTCCACCTCATGGTGATTGAACACATTCCTGCATCCGGAAACGATGTTCCCGTTCCAAAGACCGAACGCGGACCAATCCTGGACCGTCACGGAAATATTCTTGCAATGCAGACAAGACTGGATACCGTAACAGCATGGGCGCCGAGCATCGAAGATCCGCAATCCACCGCTGAAACCCTGGGAGAGATACTTGGCCTGGATCCGGAGATACTGCTCCAGCGATTTCAGCATGAACCAGGATTTCTGTTCATACAGCGAACAATCAGCCCCGAACAATCACAGCGCATCCGCCGGCTGCAGGAAGAGGATGCATTGCAGGGTATACATCTGCAGGAGGATTTCGGACGCAGATATCCCGAGGGTGAACTTGCCGCGCATGTGCTGGGTTATGTCGGGATTGACAACCAGGGGCTGGATGGTATCGAGTACCGTTTCAACCAGGAGCTCACCGCCCCGTCCCGCGAACAGCAGGGAGATGCTTTCGGAAATCAGGTTGTACTGACCATCGACAGCCGCATCCAGTCGTTTACCGACAGAATTGCCCGTGAGACTCAGGAAGAGCACAACGCCGATGCCGTTATACTGCTGGTAATGGATGCCTATTCCGGCGAGCTGCTGGCATACTCCGCCTCTCCCGGCTACGATCCGAATAACTTCAGCAACGATGGCCAGGAAGCACGGCTGAATAGTCCCATCAGCTTCCTGTACGAGCCGGGATCAGTATTCAAGGCTTTTACCATGGCATCCTTTCTGCATCTTGGCGCAATATCCGAGAATGATTCCTTCGACGCGGGTTCGGCATATGAGCGCTACAACGGCAATGAACTGCTGTTCCGGATCTCCGATCTGGGTTCATACGGGCAACTGAAACCAGCCGATATAATCCGCCTTTCCAGCAATGTCGGCGCAGCCCATGCCTCGGACCGTATAACCAAGGAGCAGATGTATCACATGATGCGGCAGTTCGGCTTCGGCGAGCGGACAGGAATCACTCTGAACGGAGAGCAGCGCGGTATCCTTCACCCGCCTGAAAGCTGGTCGGCTCGCACGAAACCAACAATAGCCATTGGCCAGGAAATTGCAGTTTCAGCCCTCCAGCTTCTTGCCGCCGGCACCGTATTTGCCAATGACGGGGTTTTACTTCACCCGCAAATCGTGCAGCGTGTCGTCTCCCCCGAGGGAAAAACCCTGCGCAGCTTTGAAAGGGAGCCGGTGCGGCAGGTGATCTCCCCCCGGGCAGCCAACACCATGCTGGAAATGATGGTAGGTGCGACACGCGACAGCGGAACTGCCTGGCGCTTGCGCACCGAGGGGATTGATATTGCCGCAAAAACCGGAACTGCCCAAATGCTGAACCCGGAAGCCGGCGGTTATTCGGAAACAGCCTTTATTCCATCCACGCTGGCCATTTTCCCCGCCGGTTCTCCGCGTATTATTGCGTATACCGCACTTATTAACCCCAAAGCCGGTGAACATCTTGGTGGTCGCATAGCCGCACCGGTGATTAAACGGCTGGTGGATTTCCTTATTCCATATCTCGGTATTCCGCGTACAGAGGACCAGATCTTCCAGGAGGCATCCGGAGTCCAGATTGCACAGCAAAGCCTTCCTGAACTCACCGATGTCATGCAGGATTTTACCGGTCTGGCCAAGCGGACCTTGATGCCCCTGTACCAGGAGTCGGAGTATGATGTGGTTATCCGCGGGAGCGGCTGGGTAACTCGCCAGCAGCCGCCTCCCGGAACACCCTTGTCACCCGACACACGAATTATCCTGGAGCTTGAATAACATGAGTTGTCCGGCACAGTATAACCGAGAGGTGTTTTGCGCCCGCTTTCCGGAGTATCCCGTCACCATTCCGGACTCCCCCCCGGCAGAGATCGAGATACTAACTGCAAGGAACGGCTCCCCGAGCGCACTCTTCCACGGCAAACCCCTGCACAGCACCCGGAATCCCGAACGCGAGGCGGAGCGAATTTGCGAAACCCTTGATGTTCCGGCAGAGGCATGGATAATTCTCTGCGGGTTTGGACTGGGATACATCGCGCTGGAGCTTGTTCACAGATTCCCGAAGCAGCGATTGATTATTCTGGATCCGGATCCCGAGCCTTTCCAGGGTGCCTGTTCAGTGAAGGATATTTCCCCGCTGCTCATGCATCCCTCACTGACGCTGCTTATTGGGCCGGATACCCCGCCGGTAGATGCCGTACTGGCCGACCTGCAGTATCAGCCGGTACATATCGTGTCGCACAAACCTTCCCGGGAACTGCATCCGGACTTCTATGCAGATGCCGAGCATCGTATTCAGCGCCTGCTGCAGCGGCGGCGCGTCAATCACAATACACTCAAGCGTTTCGGCAAACTGTGGATCCGGAATTTTATCGCGAATATACCGCGCAACCTGCAGGCAGCTGCATTGCAGACCGCAGCCGGAAAATTTCATGGTATCCCCGGACTGCTGGTTGCCGCCGGACCGACCTTCGACCAGTCGGCCCCGTACCTTCGAGACTTGCGCGAACACTGTCTGATTGTCGCGGTTGATACCGCACTGCCGCTGTGCCTGCGCAACGGTGTCGACCCTGATATCGTCGTGGTGGTGGACCCGCAGTACTGGAACACCCGACACCTCGACCGATGCGGCAATTCCAGAGCCCTGGTTGTCTCCGAATCATCCGCTCATCCGAGAATTTTTACAGAGCTTCACGGTCCGTTTCTTCTGGGTGAATCACTCTTTCCGTTAGGAAGGATGCTGGAGCAGCACCTGGGCACGCGCGGGAAACTCGGCGCCGGGGGGTCGGTCGCAACCTCGGCCTTCGAGGTGCTGCGTTTACTGGGATGCAGGAAGCTCTTCACCATCGGCCTGGATCTCGGTTTCCCGGAATCCCGCACCCACTGCAGCGGATCATTCTTCGAGGAACGGATACACAGCATCAGCTCCCGTACAGCGCCCGCGGAGCACCACTTGTGGCGCTACCTTACCGACGGCGGCCGGATTCCTGCAAGGGATTATGCCGGAAGGGAGCTGTATACGGATGCACGCATGCAGGTATATCAGCAGTGGTTTGGCATGCAGCTTGAGACGCTGCCCGAAATAGGACTTTTTCCGCTGCATGCAGGCGGGCTGGCCATACCCGGGGCCGAACCTCGCTCTCACGAAGATGTCTGCGCCATGCCGAAGCGACGTCAGGAGATTGACTCCCTGCTGGCGGAGGTCCGCTCTGAAATCGCCGGCTGCAGCAGGGAACCCCGTTCCCTGCTTCCCCACTTGCAAAAACTGCGCGGGCAGCTGCTGGAGATTGATCACATCGCCTCATCCGCACTGCAGCATATAGAAGCAGCCTGGGATACACCGTCGCAATGGGATGCCCGATGGATCGAGAAATTGAATGCCTGCGATGAGCACCTGCGTACCCATGCCGCCAAGGACATTGTCGGGTTTCTGCTGCAGGAGGCCCTGGATACTGTTCAGGCGGCGGGACAGGACGAACACCCGCTGCAGGGATCACGTACTATTTATACTGCCCTGCAGGATTCTGTTCGCTTCCACCTGAGCGTACTGGGGCGCAAACTCCCTGCAGCCGACGGCGATTAAAAAGATGTCTTATGCGGCACTCGCATCAACTTGTCGTCAGGCTCCTCACTCCGTACTGCATGCCAGCTCTTGGAAAAAGAGTAATTAGGTTTTGAGTTCATATTTGGCACCAGCAGCAGCACCTGATGCGGCTGCGCCTCCACCGTTATGGCACCAGCATCCGAGATTATGCGCGCATCGGAGAACACATCCTCCAGGGTCAGCTGACTGTGCAGATACGGAAAGGGCAGCATGAACTTTTCCCGCACAACATGCCTGGTGGGGTTGAGAAACACTACCGAGTATTCATCCGGATGCTCGGTGCAGCGCACAAATCCTATCAGGGTTCGACAGCGATCCGTAAGCAGCAGGGTCCTTCCGCAGCGAAGCTCGCGACGCTCATGCCTCAGCTGTATCCAGCGGATAAACAGCTCGCGAACGCTCGGGTTCCACCGTTCCTGATCCCATATCATCGGGGCTCTGTTCAACGGGTCGTTACCGCCCTCCATACCGTTTTCCTCGCCGTAATAGATCATGGGAACACCGGGAAACGAGAATATCATCCCCAGAAAGAACTGGTAATGCTCGGGATGTTCCTGAAGCAGGGTTACCAGCCGGGGGGCATCATGAGACCCAACCTGATTGAAAAGCCCGAGCTGCTCCGACAGAGAAAGGCGGTTGATGATATCGGCAAGCGCCGCATTAAAGGCCCGCAGATTGATTTCACCGAAAATGAAGGAAAGCAGTGTCGTGCGAAAATAGTATGACTGTACACCATCCATCGCCCTGACCCATTCGCCGGGGTATTGACTCACCTCGCCGATTACCACTGCATCCGAACGCACACGATGCACAGTATCCCGGATCAACCGCATCAGGGGGACTCCTAGATCGTTGGCAGTATCCAGTCGGAATCCATCTACTCCATGCTCGAGCCAGAAATGCAGCACACTGTGCTCTCCGGTAAGAAAATACTCTATGACCGCCGGGTTGGCGAAGTTAAGTTCCGGCATCTCACGGTATCCGTACCAGCCAATATACTGATTCGGGTAATCGATAAAACGGAAAAAATCACGATACGGAGAATCCGGGTTCCTGCAAGCCTCCTGAAAGATCGGATGTTTGTCCGAGATATGATTCAATGGAAGGTCAATAATGATTCGCATCTCGTGTCGATGAATATCCTCTACCAGCCGGGAAAAATCCTCAAAGTCTCCTGACCCCGGATCAATAGAGAAATAATCCGTAGTATCGTAGCGGTGATTGGTCGGGGATGCGTAGAACGGGGTCAGATACACCAGATTCACCCCCAGCTCCTGCAGATACGGAATTTTTTCGCGGATTCCTTCAAGGTCGCCACCAAAAAACTGCTCGTTTTGTCCCCAGCCGACTCTCGGAAGCTCGTTCCAGTCACTAACCGAGTGATTCCGGCCTGAATAGAGTCCCTGCTTCTGTTTATCAACGGCCGTCAGACCTCTGCCTACCGCAAAACGCTCCGGAAATATCTGATACACAATCGCGTCATGTAACCAAGTGGTGCTCATATATCATACCTCGGTTACATGATATCGTAAATAAACCGTTTTGCCAAATGGGTACACTGTTAAAATTGGAATAATTTTATATAAATAGTACCCCTGCCTATGACTCCTGCTCGTCTTCTCCGTTTTCTTCTGTTTCTTCGTCGGCTTCTGCTTCTTCTTCTGCTTCTTCAACTGCATCAGGGTCATATACAGCTATAAATCCGAACATCCCCGGATAGGTAGCAGCTCGAAACCGGCTTATGGACTCAGCCAGGCTTTCGGTCAAGGTGAAGGTTATCCCGTCCTCGCTGATTTCACGGTCCGAACCTGGACGGCCGAGTCCGCCGTCGGGATCAGCCTGGGAAAAGATAATATCCCCGCTCCGGTCATGAATCTCGAAAGGAAACTGTTCGCTGTCCACCTGGGATAGATCGAAATAATACCGGCCGCCGATTGCAAGATATATCTGATTGCGCGCACCGCCAGCCACATTTATTCCATCACCCTGCACATCTGTTATCCGCCATCCGCTGGTATCGATATTTCTCAAGCGGGCAACTCCGTCCACCCCTGCGGGAATATCACCTTGCTCCGGCGTATCCTCCTGATTCTCCTGGGCTCCAACCAGGGCAAGGCCCACCACCGCAAGCACATATATCATTATGCATAACCTTTTCATATGTTCCTCCTTGGTTGAACTTAACAACGTCACCGCATTCAGACAAGCTCGCCACGAAATCGACAGGAAGAGTTGCCTTCCGGTACCGCCAGCAGTATTCTCTCCCCATGCGAAAGAAAGACCTGCTGAACCAGTTTCCCCTTACAGAGGATGAATTCACGGCACTTGGATTAAACTGGGAGGACCTGAAGACAATCGAACGTGATTACGAGAAGCTCCGGCCGACCATGGATTCAGTCGGCCGATTTGTTATCGACCAGATGATCGGCAGCCCGGCCATTCATTCACTCAATTACCGCATCAAGGAACCGGATCATCTAATAAAAAAAATCGTGCGCAAGCGAAAAGAGAAACCGAAGCGCATTATGACCACGCAGAATTATTGACATCAGATAACCGATATGGGAGGCAGCAGGGCCCTTACTACGTTCGAGGAGAACTGGCAGGGTATTCATCGCTATATCTGCGATAACTGGGACCTGGCCGAGACCCCGACCGCATACGTGCGATACGGGGATTCATCACGCATAATCGAATACTATCGGAAGAATGACTGCGAGGTACTGGAACACAAGCACGGCTATCGCTCGGTACATTATCTGCTGCGGCTGCGCCCCAAGAACGAGGATTTCCTGGTGGAGGTGCAGGTTCGAACCCTGTTCGAGGAGGCATGGGGAGAGATAGACCATCAGGTGCGCTATCCACATGAGCAGGACAACGAGCTGCTCATCCGTTTATCCTCCATTCTGAATCGCCTGACCGGGGATGCCGATGAGCTCGCCTCCTATATGCGCTATTTTACGATCCGCGACAAGCGCCTGGAACGCGAACACCGCCGACAGCTGGATGAGAAGAACCGCGTAATCGAAAAACTGAAGCAGCAGATCAACTCACTTGAAATAGACAAACAGTCCAAGCAGGAAATCAGCCGCAATCTGGATGATCTGACTCTGCAGAACCATGATGATGAGACCGGCGACAATGAATTCCCCTGGCTGAACTCC
>CAZANF010000017.1:0-3779 GCA_964486425.1 uncultured Spirochaeta sp.
ATGATTGTGCTTGGTGTAAATGATGATATGCTGAAACCGGAAGACGAGTGCGTTTCCAATGCTTCATGTACTACCAACTGTCTCGCTCCTGTAGCGAAAGTACTGCAGGACAAGTTTGGAATTGAAACTGGTTTCATGACCACCATTCACAGCTACACAAACGACCAGATAATCCTGGACGGACCGCATTCCGACCTGCGCCGTGCACGATCCTGTGCCGTAAGCATGATTCCTACCACTACCGGTGCAGCTGTTGCAGTTGGTAAGGTGCTTCCGGAACTCAATGGTAAACTTGACGGTATGGCTGTACGCGTTCCAACCCCAACCGGACCACTGGTTAACCTCGTTGCTACCCTTAAAACGGATGTAACTATTGAGGAAGTTAACGCTGCAATGAAGGAAGCCGCTGAAGGTGCCATGAAAGGCATTCTTGAGTACACTGAAGATCCAATTGTCAGTGCCGACATTATTCATAATGAAAGCTCTTCCATTTTCGATGCACAGAGCACCATGGTAATGAACAACCGCACTGTTAAAGTACTCTCGTGGTACGATAACGAGTGGGGATATTCCTGCCGAGTTGTTGATTTAGCAAAGAAACTGGCTTAATTCAGTTGGCTGTTATACGGGGTGTGACATCACACCCCGTTTTCCATTTTCACTTTTCATCGCCTGTTTATTGATCAAATTCTTAATTTCGTTGGAGGATAGAATGTCTTTAAAAACCCTGAAAGATCTCGATGTGAACGGTAAGCGTGTCCTTATGAGAGCAGATTTCAATGTACCGATCAAGAACGGTACAATTACCGACGATACCCGCATCCAGGCTGCACTACCTACCATCAAGCATATTCTTGATAAAGGCGGCGCCCTTATTCTAATGAGCCATTTGGGTCGCCCTAAAGATGGCCCTGCGCCTGAATTCAGTCTTGCCCCTGTTGCTGAACGTCTCGGAGAACTCCTTGGCGACAAGGTACAGATGGCTCCCGACTGTATCGGCGAAGACGTAGCTAAAATGGCCGGCAATCTGTCTTCAGGTAAGGTATTGCTGCTGGAGAATGTGCGCTTCTACAAGGAAGAAACAAAAAACGATCCCGAGTTTGCCAAAAAGCTCGCATCCCTTGGTGATGTATATGTGAACGATGCTTTTGGTACTGCTCACCGGGCACATGCATCTACCGAGGGTGTAGCTCGTTTGCTGCCAAGCGGAGCCGGTTTTCTTATTCAGAAAGAGGTAGAAGCCTTTGCCCCGCTGCTGAGCAACCCGCAGAAACCTATGGTTGCGGTGATCGGAGGCGCAAAGGTGTCCTCTAAAATCGGCGTACTCGAAACCCTTCTGCCGAATTGCTCTACCTTGATAATCGGCGGCGGCATGACCTATACCTTCATGAAGGCACAGGGTCATTCAATTGGAAAGTCCTTGCTTGAAGAAGACTATATCGACACAGCCAAAGAACTCTTGAAAAAGGCTCAAGCCGCCGGGGTTGAGGTGGTACTCCCTGTTGACCATGTTGTTGCAAGTGAGTTCAGCGAGACGGCAGAACCTGAAGCTGTTGATTCGATCGATGTACCGGAAGGCAAGATTGCCATGGATGTCGGACCCAAAACACTGGAAAAAATCCGTCCTCTTATTGCAAATGCAAAAACCATAATCTGGAATGGCCCGATGGGTGTATTTGAATTCAAGAACTTCGAGGCCGGTACCAAAGCTGTTGCCGAGATGATCGCAAACTGTCCGGGATTTACCGCAGTCGGCGGCGGAGACTCTGTTGCAGCTACAAATCAATTCAATCTTGCCGAAAAAATGGATCATGTCTCTACCGGTGGTGGTGCATCATTGGAATTTCTGGAGGGTAAAAGCCTTCCGGGTATTGCAGTTTTAGAGGCATAGTTCAGGATTAAAGGAGACAATTATGAGACCGTATTATTTGGCAGGAAACTGGAAACTGCATAAAACCCCGAGTGAAGCCGCCGCGTATGCTGCAGAACTTGCCGGCCTTTTTAAAAAGGTTGAGCACAAGGTGATGGTAGCACCAACATATATCTGTATACCCAAGGTTGTTGAGGTGCTGGCCAACTCTCCGGTTCTGGTTGGCGCGCAGAATTGTGCAGCCGCAGAGAGTGGCGCACATACCGGCGAGGTCTCAGCAGAAATGCTGAAGGACGCCGGAGTTGATGTTGTTATTCTCGGTCATTCAGAACGCCGTTCAATATACGGAGAGACTGATGCGGTAATCAACCAGAAGGTTAAGCTCGCGCTGGCAGCCGGTCTTGAGGTAATTCTATGTGTAGGCGAGACCCTTGAAGAGCGTGAAGCCGGCAAAGCAATGCAGATTGTTGAAGATCAGCTGAGAAAGGGACTTGCCGATATTAGTGAGAAACAGCTGACGGCAATTACCATTGCATATGAACCGGTATGGGCTATCGGTACCGGAAAAACCGCAACCCCGGATGATGCAAATGAAATCCATCGTGGAGCGAGAGGTGTTATTTCAGCGATGTATTCAGAGATAGCCGCAGAAGCAATGGTAATTCAGTACGGGGGGTCGGTTAAACCAGCCAACGTCAAGGAATTAATGGCAATGGAACATATTGATGGAGCACTTGTTGGAGGCGCCAGCCTGACGTCCGACAACTTTGCTCCGATTGTTCAATTTGATAAGGAGTAACCATTACATGGGTTTGTTAAGCGTTTTATTATTGATTGTGTTTATTGTTTCCGCAATTCTTCTGGCAGCCATGGTGCTGATCCAGGATGAGGGCGGAGAAGGCCTCGGAGGTATTTTTGGCGGCGGCGGTTCACAGCAAATTGGAAACCGTCGGGGAAATATCCTTACCAAAACTACCTCGGTGCTCGGCACTATTTTCATACTGTCTTCCTTGGGTTTGGCGTTTGCCAATCGTACCCCGGATGTTGGAGATGTCGAAGGGGCAGCCAGGCGAATGGAAGGTGAAGACGGTGTAATTGAATGGTGGAATGCTCCTGAAAATGATTCGGAAGATGAGCCGTCTCTGGAAGAAGCCGAGTAATTACAAAACAATAGGAGGTCCAATGCGGACTGCAATTGTCTATTTTTACGATTCCAATAGAGACGCTGCCCTAAATGTTGCCAAGGGTTTGTCACGTGGTATTGAATCGCAGGGTCACACCTGCGATATCATCGATGGTAATACCGACGTGCAAACAAAATTGAGTGCATATCAGTATATCGCTATTGGACACCAGTTTAGTGCAATCCTTACCGGCAAGATCTCAAAGAGAGCATCCGAATTTCTTTCACAGGCAGGACTTATCGGCGGCAAACGCTGTTTTGCTTTTATAGTGAAAAGAGGTTTTGCAATACCGAAAACCTTGCGCCGCTTCATGCACATACTTGAATCCGAAGGAATGTTTGTTCAATACAGTGATCAGGTGCAGACAATGGAAGAAGCCGAGGTTGTCGGTAAAAATCTTCAAATCGAACGTCCTTAGTTCTGTTTTGCTGTAACTTCGGAGGTATGTCGGTTATTTGGTGTATAAGATGAAGGCGCAGAATTACTACGATGTCTTACAAGTCGATACCGGATGCTCCTCCGAAGATATTAAAAAGGCTTTTCGAAAGCTTGCTAAAGAGTCACACCCGGACGTTTATCAGAATAGTCCCGATGCAATAGATCGAATGCACCTTCTGCTTGAGGCGTATGAAACCTTGATTCACCCGGAACGCCGGATGGATTATGATCGTACTCATGCCTTTTCACGTAAAAAATACTCCTTTAACTATCGAGAGTTTTTGCGT
>CAZANF010000017.1:3789-19682 GCA_964486425.1 uncultured Spirochaeta sp.
GGAAAATCCGGCTTCCTGCAGCAAGCTGGTCTTTTATGATCTGGTAAACTGTTATGTACAGGAGGCCCTGGATACCTATGATCGTTCAATGCGTAATCCGGAATTCGATCTGTCGGATTGGCTTGATCGGGAGGATTATATGGACTGCGCTTTTCTGTTAGCCGAGGCACTGGAGGACCGGGGTGATATCTACAGGGCCTTTACTGTTCTGCTGTGTACCGTTGAATATGAGCGCAGGAAGCCATATTTCCGACACTTTTTTGTCGAGGTTTCGGATCGATTAAGGCGTCTGGTGAGTCTCCGAATGCCGGGGGTTGTATCTGGTGAGGCTTACCTTCAATCACTGGAAAAGCTGATTGCTGCCGATCTGAATCCTCGTGATACAGCTTTTTATTTGAAGAAGGCTGCAGAGGTATATTGTGAAACCGAACAGAAGAATCGTGCCGAAGCTTATCTCCAGCGTGCATTCAAACTTGATCCAAAGCTCTCCGGTACCAAAAAACTTCTCGACAAACTTATATCACGTAGTGAATTTATCCATAATTAATTAACAAAGGAAGCAGTATGAAAAATTATATTGGGATTAAAATGCTATCGAGCCTCATCATCGGATTGGCAGCAAGCAGCACATTATCGGCTCAGGTGCTGGATACTCCGGTTGCAACCGTACGTCTTACTGAAACCTCGGTGATTTCCCAACGTCAGCTCAGGGAAGATGTCCGGGTTTTTGAACAGCAGCTTCGACAATCGCTTTCCGAGCAACAGCGTCGTGAGGTTCTGGATGCGAAAATCAATGAGATCCTGTTAAAGCAAGGTGCTCAGAGAGAAAATATCCAGGTGACGGATTCTGAAGTCAATTCAGCAATCAATCAGCAGCGGTCTCAACTTGGGGCGCAGGTAAGCGACGCACAATTCCGCCAGCTGGTAGAAAACCAGACCGGAATGAATTACGAGCAATACCGTCAGGAAATTCGCAATACCCTTATTCAGCAGCGATTTGTGGCTCAGGAAAAGCAGGATATTTTCGATCAGCTTGAGGAACCATCAGATGATGAAATCCAGAGTGTGTATGAAGAGAACGAAACCAGCTTTATAAATCCATCAATGCGGGGGTTTACTCATATCTTTTTTGATACCCGCAACGCTGACGATGAAAAGGCAGATGAATTACGACAAAGAGCAGACAGTCTGTATCGAGAGATACGTAATGGTGACCGCACCTTTCAGCAAGCAGTGAATTATGCGAATGATTCAAATGACATCCAGGCCGGGGATTTCGGCTATATACAACGAGGGGATGAACAGGCGCAGAATCTTCTCGGACAGGATTTTATCGATGCAGTGTTCAGACTTGAAGTGGAGCAGGTAAGTCGGGTAATCGAATCAAATCTTGGATATCATATCGTACGGGTTACCGACAGCCGGTCTCCCAGACTGCTCGGACTGGAAGACCCTGTATATCCAGGCCAGTCATTAACGGTAAGACAGCATATATCCCAGTACATTATGCAGGAAGAACAGCAAGGATTACTGGAGCGTGCATTAGAAGAACTGGTTTCAGAGCTTCGTGATGAAGCCGATATTTCTGTCTTTGAAGAAAATCTTTCCTGGTAATTGAGGTACAGATGGCATCGCGCAGAAAAGGTCGCGTCGCTGCTTTTCAGGCAATATATGCCTGTGAAAGCGGCGCTGTACCGGATGACTTGGAGTTTAACTGGACCCATTCTCAGTCAGATTCGGACCCTGAATGGGTTTCTTTCGCAAAATTGCTTTTCAGGGGCACCCTGGACAACCTTTCAGCTATCGACAGTCAGATATCCCGGCATTTGCAGCACTGGGACATAACCAGAATTCGCAAAGTCGATTTAGCAATCTTGCGTATAAGTACCTATGCTTTGCTGTATCAGCGCGGTATTCCTCACAGTGTTACAATTGATGAAGCAGTACATATCGCCAAAGAATTCGGTACCGACGAATCATACCGGTTTATTAACGGTGTACTGGATGCTATCAGGCGTGATGATAATGCTCCTTCCCAGTCGGCCAAGCAGGTTTCTCATCCATGAAGCTGAAACCGCATACAGCAGTACTTTCAGTAATTGTATTACTGGCTGTTGGTGTCGGGGTTTTTCTGCTTCTGCAGCATTTCAGTCGTATACAGATCGAAGAGTCGTTTGCGGAAGCAATCAGTCGGGCAGATACGGCGTTACAGATGCAGGATCGCATTCGGGCGGAGAAAGCGATCCGCGAGGCTATGCACATAGCAGATTCCGAGTTCACCTTTACCAGGGTTATGCGTCGTGCACATCAGTATTACTTACAATGGGATGGTCCTGATCTCCTGTACCAGGCAGCAGAATCAGCCGTGAAACTGCAACCCCAGGAACAGCGTTTCTGGGCACTTGCCGTTGATGCTGCACTGGCAGCCGAAGAATACGAGATTGCGAAGAACTGGGCCTTTGAAAATCTTCGTCACCAGGCATTTCAGGATATTGTTCTTGAGGCTGTTCTGAGGGGAGGAGGTATTACAACAAGTGACGGGTCCGAGTTCGGGGATTTGCTGCTTTTGCTGTCACGCCTGCTTGAAGAACCGACTCCTGAAGGATTCCGCAATGCTGCACACCTAACCGATGATCCTCGATATGCAGTCAACAGCGTTCTGCTGTATCTCAATCAGGCAGAACATCAAGCCGCTTATACAATCCTGCAGGATTTCCCTTCCATACAAGAGGTTTCACCTGCACTGGTATCCTTGCTGTATGCAGAGCTTGGCTACGCAGAAACAGCACTCCAGGTAATACAGGCTCATCCTCCAGCTCCGGAGATCTATGTGCAAGCCGGAATTGATATTCTTGAGGCTGACTTGCTCCTGCGCACAGGGAATTTCGACGCGGCTATAGAGCGCTATCTCGAAATTATCAATACAGCGGATGAGTGTGCACCGACTATCCGCCGGAATTTTCTTTATGCCCTCACGCAGGCAAATAAGCCATTCTCTCAGCAGGGACAATTCATGCTTGACTGGATCCAAAGTTACCCAAATTGCGAAACGGCGGCTATAACGCTTTTGCAATGGTATGATCAACCTGAAGAAGCCATCAGTCCGTTTGCACCTGAACTCCACCAGTTGCATCTTGAACTGCAGACCGAGCTGGCATTAATACATAACAACCCTGATTACGACATCGAGTTGTATAACCTTGTCTCTCAAAAACGGGAAATAGGACCGGAAAGCTATCGGGCACAGCTCTGGCTGCTGATGGAGGAAGACCCGGATAACATTGTTCTTCAGAAGCTGATTTTCTTTCATGCCTTGTCAACCGGTGATCTGCGGGGAATTGAATCAATTCTTCGCCGCTCAGAACATCTGAATGACGATTACCCCGTCTACCAGAATATTATCAACCGACAGTGGGAAATCCCGCCGGATGAGATACACCCTGCGTCTGCAGATGTGTCGCTACTGCTTAATATCGGTTTGCTTGCTCTGTATAACAGCCGCATTGACGAAGCAGCTGAACATTTCTCAACTGCCGCCCAGCGGGCATATGGAGCTGCTTCCCGAACACAAAGAGATGAAATCCGATCCTACGCATACACAGGTATGGGGATTGCGCATGCACTTCGTTCCGAATATGATCGCGGGTATGCTGCACTGCAGCATGCTCTGGAAATTCAGCCTGGAAACAGCATTGCCGGACAAGCCGATTATTACATAAAGGAACAGATTGAATAATGATCAAGATTAAAACAGAAAAACAAATTCAAAAGATCCGTGAATCCAGTCGGATTTTAGCCGATGTCCTGGATATTGTTGTAGAACATGTCTCTCCCGGAATAACTACCGCAGAGCTTGATGCTGTCGCCCGCAAGGAAATAGCCGAACGGGGAGCAATCCCGGCGTTTCTCGGCTACATGGGATTTCCCGGAGCGCTCTGCATATCGGTAAACGAAGAGGTGATTCATGGTATTCCCGGACCCCGTAAGCTTCTTTCCGGTGATGTCGCATCAATTGACTGCGGCGTTAACCTCGACGGCTATTTCAGTGACTCAGCTGTAACCGTTGCAGTGGGAAGAGTGTCTGAAAAGATAGAAAAGCTTTTGCAGATTACCGAAGAAAGCCTGTATCTTGGTATCGATCAAATGGTAGCCGGAAAACGGATTAAGGATATCAGCAGGGCAATATATACGCATTTGAATCAGGGGGGATATGGAATTATTCATGAGTATTGCGGCCATGGGGTCGGTATAAATATACATGAGGACCCTCAGGTGCCGAATTATTTAGGTCCGGGACCGAATCCCAGGTTGAAAAACGGCATGATTCTGGCTGTTGAACCTATGGTTACCCTGGGTAGTGATGATGTGGATGTACTGGATGACGACTGGACCGTTGTCAGCAGTGACCGAAGTATTGCGGCTCATTTTGAGCATACAGTACTGGTATGGAATGATAAACCCGAAATTCTTACTATGCGGCATAGATGACAGGAATCAATAAACTATTCAAAATAAAGGAGTGGTAGAGTGAATATGAAAAAACTTTTGACCTCGAAAAGGGTTCTTGCTATCAACCTTGTATTGACAGGAACTGTTCTCGGCTTCAGCCTGAGCGCATTTATTTTTTCATGCTCAACCCAGGTTCAACCCGGAAACTCCGCTGCAGCTGTTGAATTGGATGAAACGGTACAGGTGGATACCGCCGCTATTCAGAATTCATTTCGCAAAATCAGCGAACTTCTGCTGCCCACTGTCGTGAAGGTAGAGGCAGTTGAGGTTTCCAGGCAAAATGTACCCAACGGCGGCACATCTCCGTGGTTTGACTGGTTTTTCGGCCCGGATCAGCCTCCAAACGGAACTGATCCTGAGCAGGATGGTGAGCGTGAGTTTCGTAATCAGCGGCTTGGATCGGGTGTAATTGTCAGACGTTCTGATGATACATACTATGTAATTACCAATCACCATGTTGCAGGAAACTCGGAGATCAGTCACATAACCCTGCATGACGGCAGGGTCTATCAGGCGGAGCTTGTCGGCAGTGATCAGAGGAAAGACTTCGCTTTACTGTCGTTTTCGACTGAGGAACAGGATATTTCCATTGCCCCGTTAGGTGATTCGGATGAGCTGTTTGTAGGTGATTGGGTGCTGGCAATGGGAAGCCCGTTCGGATTTCAGTCTACGGTAACCGCAGGTATTATTAGCGCACTGGGCAGAACAGGTGGGCCGGACGGGAATATCAGTGATTTCATCCAAACAGATGCAGCGATTAACCGCGGCAACTCCGGTGGTCCGCTTATCAATATGTCCGGAGAGGTCATAGGTATCAATACCTGGATTACCTCAAGTACCGGGGGGAGTGTCGGGCTTGGTTTCTCCATTCCCATTAATAATGTGCTTACCAGCATCGATCAGCTCATAGAGACCGGTACGGTTGAATATGGCTGGATAGGGGTAAGTATCAGCGATATCACCAGAGAGCTGGCTCAAGCAATGGGGGTTAGCAGCGGCGGCGGAGCCCTGATTCACCATGTATTTACCAATGGACCGGCATTTAAATCCGGTCTACGGCCAGGGGATTTTGTCACGGCAATTAATGGTCGACAGATTCGCGGACGGGATGATCTTGTTTTACTTGTAGGGGATCTGCCTGCCGGTCAAACCGCATTGTTCGATGTAATCCGAAACGAGCAGGAAATTTCCATCGAGATACCCGTAGAGTCTCGCCAGGATGAACAGAGCATTGTGGAGCAGTACCGGATGCTATGGCCCGGTTTCACCGTTTTTCCCCTTACAGATGATGTTCGACAGAATTTGGGACTGGAAGACGACGCCGCTGGTGTGGTAATATCCAATGTCGAGCAACGGTCTTCGGCTGCAACCGCAGGTCTGCGAACAGGAGACTTGATTACCCGGATTAATCAGCATGAGGTAGCCGACATTAATGATTTCTATGAGGCAATCGGCAACAAAGATGAACGGGAGTTCGATATCCATTTTACTCGCGACGGGGTGGAATTGAAAATTGGTATAACCAGGCAATAGCGCCTGGTTATGCGTCAAGGAATTTGAATGAGCAAAGAGTTTATTCCCTATGATGAGATTCGAAATAATGCGCTAAAAATGGCCCATCAGATTCATGTCGATGGATTTGTGCCCGACGTAATCTATGTCAGTTTGCGCGGCGGGGCATATCTCGGCAATGTGGTGTCCGAATACTTCAAGATGGTCCGAAAAGATCAGCGGCCAGTTTTCTTTGCCGCAGTAGTTGCACGATCATACACGGATATATATACACGGCAGCGTGTAATGGTAGATGGATGGACATACAGCCCCGAACACCTGCGCAGCGGCGACAAAGTGCTGCTAATCGATGATATCTTTGACAGCGGACGTACGGTTAATCACCTGGTAGAGATTATTCTGGAGCATGGTATCCCGCGTGAAGATATCAAGATTGCGGTACACGACTATAAACTCAGGGCCCAGTCCAATCGGGATCTCCCGATCCACCCCGATTACTACTGCAGAAAGCATATAGTGGATATTGATGGTGAAGATGAATGGATACACTACATGAGCCATGAGCTGGTCGGTTTAACCGCAGACGAGGTACGTGAGCATTATCCCGAGGATCCTGAGCTGCAGCAGATACTGCTGGATATGCTGAAAACCTGAACATATGAACATAATAAAAAAGGCTGCCTTTCAGGCAGCCTTTTTCTTTCTATTCACGTCCCCAGACAAAATCAGTATTCTCGATTATTGCTCTCCACAGCCCCTTGCCGGCGCTTCCGGCATATACCGCTTCCTTGCCGGACAGTATTCCATCCGGCATAAACAGTGTGGTAATAGTGGTTGTAGAAAGTTCACTCCCGCCGAAATTCAGATGATAGTAGTCCTGAGTACTGCCGGTTGGTCGGCTGAGTTTTTCCCCGTCAAAAACGGCAAACCCATACCCCTCGGTACCAGCAAGGATGGTTTTGTCACCGTTTTCGGGGGTTATCTGCAGGATGCTCAGCAGTGGTACCTCGGAATCACTGCGCGTATAAGCAGAAGAATCATCCCATCTGCTGCCGTCATCCCCAGAGTAGCGAATAAAGCCTTTATCTGTTGTAATATAGATGCCGTCATCCGTTACTATTATGTCGGTAAAGCCTCCGCTGCCGCTCGAGTCGAGAGTTGCATTTCGGGTGAAATCAGTATCCCCTGTCGCAGCGGTATACAAATCTGTTTGCGACAGGAGATAGACAGTTCCGTTGTAATCATACGCCTGCACGAGGGTTGAAATTTCTTCTGGTAAAATTGATCCGGTTTCGAAGCTGACGGGTGTTACATTGCCGTTGGAAGCAACCTGGCGCAGATAGTTTCCAGGGTCATCGCCCGATGTTATACGGCTTGAAACAAAGGCAGAAGTACCACTGCGGAACACCGCATACGGATTGCCGGTTATCCCGGAATCAGGGGATTCCCACGAGTCCCTGTTGAAATCAGATCCGACTGCTTCCGGGAGTGCAGCATACCGGACAAAGGATGTGCCGGAGCTGTCTGTGAAGATGCCGGTAATAAAATAGTTTCCGGCGCTTCCGGATACTGCAGAATCCAAAGCGAATGAGGCCCTGGCGGGAAGGGGCATTTCTTCCCAGTTATCCTCATCATTGAAAGGGCGGAACAGGAGCTGGTTTCCTACAGCGGCAAAAAGGTAATGATCATCACCCTCTTTATACTCATTCAAGGACAGGATCTTGGCATTATCCGGCATTGCATGGTCCAAGTCCAGTTCCCGCGTTTCCTCAATAGTTGCAAAGATACCGCGGGCCTGATCCTGTCCGCAGGATGCAAAAACCAAAACCATACCGATGAATACGAGTGCTGCTTGCACCTGAAAATACTTGCTTTTCATAAACTCTCCAAATTTTCTTTAGAACCAAATTTTCTTTAGAAATGGTACAGCGCGGTAAGGCTAAGCTCCAAAAAGTTCCCGACACGGGTATCGGCTGAACCAGGACTGCTGTTGTCGCCATATATCTCCGGCACAATCCAGTACTGTGCCAGTACACCAAACGACCAGCCGCTGTCGGTGGTATAGAAAACACCGGTTCCGGGCTTTACGACAGGACCGAAGTAGAAGGAATCCTGAAAACGCATAAAGTTTGCGCCGATGTCTAATGAAACCGGGAAGAAGAACCGGTCTATATGAAAGGGGTATGCAGTTGTCGCCGCCGATAGATTGAACTGATACAGCTGGACGTCGTTAGTATTGGAAGCCAAAGATCCGCTCAGGTCAAGTCCGGTAGACAGCCAGCTGTTCACGAAGGCATTCCATCGCAGCCCGCCTGCAGCGCCAAGTTTCATGTTAGTCTCTTGAATTCCGTCGTCGTTGCCGGAAAAAAAGAGCGGAAGAAATCCACCGATACGGATACTGAATTGCTGATCTCCGAGATTATGATCAAAAAAGTCCTGGGTCGGAGTCTCTGCACTACCATTTTCCTGCGCGAAGACGGTGCCGACTGCACACAGCAGCAGCACAGAAATTATTCCAATCTTTACGTTACTCATGATGCTCCTTTTTTCATATCGTACCATTATTTATTGTCGGATGCAATGAACCTGACGCTCACCGAGTTGTCCCGTTCGCCGGTTTTATGCTACAAACAAGTCAGGTAGTAAACAACAAAGGGGAAACGAGGTTTCATGGCCGCACAGATTATTGATGGAAAAGCGATTGCACAGGATTTTCGCCGGGATATCGCCCGCCGGGTAGAACTGCTTCCGGATGGAATCCGCCCCGGCCTGGCAGTAGTGCTGATTGGCGATGATCCGGCAAGTATTTCATATGTAACTGCGAAGGAGCG
This sequence comes from uncultured Spirochaeta sp., assembly GCA_964486425.1. Taxonomy (GTDB): domain Bacteria; phylum Spirochaetota; class Spirochaetia; order DSM-27196; family DSM-8902; genus Spirochaeta_B. The sequence goes on from CAZANF010000017.1 coordinate 12,642, forward strand.
CGCATGCACTGCTGCAGGTATGGTATCTGAGGATATACGTTTGCCGGAAACTACAACCCAGCAGGAGCTGCTCACCCTTATTGCCGATTTAAACGACAGGGAGACGGTACACGGGATACTGGTTCAGCTGCCGCTTCCAGCCCACATAGACCCCCAGGCGGTTATTCACGCTATAGATCCCCGTAAGGATGTTGATGCATTTCACCCGGAAAACCTTGGCCACATGCTGATGGGGGTTCCGCGATTCCTGCCTTGTACCCCTCATGGCATAGTGCAGCTGCTGCTCAGCAGTGAAATTCCGTTATCAGGCGCTCATGCAGTAATAGTTGGACGCTCGAATATCGTCGGGAAACCCCTGGCCAATATGTTAATGCAGAGAAACTGCAATTCGACAGTCACTGTTTGCCATACCGGTACGCGTGATATAGCTGCGCATACTCTGCAAGCCGATATTCTGATAGCGGCTGCCGGCAAACCCGGTCTAATTACTCCCGAAATGATCAAACCGGGGGCGGCTGTTATCGATGTCGGGGTAAACCGGGTCGCTGATCCCGGCAAAAAGCGGGGATTTCGCCTTGCCGGGGATGTAGACTACGAGGCGGCAGGTAAAGTTGCCGGCTGGATTACGCCGGTTCCCGGCGGGGTAGGTCCCATGACGATTACCATGCTGCTGGAAAACACATTACGCTCTGCACAGGCTGCGGCCGGCGGCAAGGACCCGATGCATGTTACATGACCCTGAACATATCGAAAACAGTGGCATACAGGATGTGCAGAATCGGGATGATTCCCGTGGAATAGTGATACAGCAGGTCGGGGTGAACGAGCTCCGTTATCCCATGGTATGGCACGAGGCAGATGGACCCCCACAGCATACTCATGGCATCTTCGCCTTGAGCGCATCGCTTGATTCTCATCATCGCGGCACCCATATGAGCCGCTTTATCGAGCAGCTGCAAGCAGTATATCAGGATATCAGTCTGATCAGCTGGAATCGCTTTCCCGAACAAATTGCATCTGTGCTTGAAGCACTTCGTGCTGATACCAAGGTACGCTTCGCGCTGTTCCGGGAGGTCTCAGCTCCGCATACCAAAAAAGTCGGCATGCAGGCAGCTGATATTCAACTCCTCAGCCGCTGGACCAGGAGGAGCGGCAGTACCTTGAATTTGCGGCTCTCTCTGCCTGTTGCTACCGTATGTCCTTGCTCACGTGAAATAAGTGAACGAGGGGCACATAATCAGCGAGGCACCGTAACAGTTTCCGGTACCGTTGCGCAGCAGCGTCTATCAGAGCTGAGTCTGCTTGATACAGTAACCGCCCTTGAGGGATGCGCATCCGTGCCGTTGTACCCGCTTCTCAAGCGCAGTGATGAAAAACTTGTAACAGAGCAAGGGTACGACCATGCAAAATTTGTCGAAGATGTGGCACGGGACGTTGTACTGCTTACCCGCGAGCTAAATATCTTTTCTGATTTTACGATAGAGGTTGAAAATCAGGAGAGCATTCATACACATAATGCATTTGCGATTATTCAGGAGGCAGTTGGATGAACAGGGTTACGGTAATTGACGATTCGGTTCCGGTGCGATCGGCATTAATCAGTGTGAGTGATAAATCCGGGCTTGACGAGCTTGTTCTGGGTTTATCCGACATCTGTCCGGGGATAAAAATCTATTCTACCGGCGGCACGTACTCAGCTGTTGAGGCCGCAATCGCCGGACATAATCTGCATGAAGATATCGAACTCATAGCCATACCAGCATATACCGGACAGCCGGAGATGCAGGGTGGACTGGTTAAGACACTCGACTTCAAAATCTACCTGGGACTTCTGTCAGAAACCTACAATGATTCTCACCGTATGGACCATATCCGGACCGGGGCGGAAGTATTTGATCTGACAGTCGTCAATCTGTATCCCTTTCAGGAAACAATCGCCCGGCCGGACTGCTCACTGGAGGATGCCCGAGCCAATATAGACATCGGCGGACCCACCATGATCCGTGCATCTGCCAAAAATTATTTGCGGGTGGCTGCGGTCTGCAGGCCTGCCGAATATCCGGATCTGCTGAATCACCTGCGAAACAATCGCGGCGCAACCAACCTGGAGTACCGCTTCCAGCTTGCGAAAACAGCCTTTGCCCATACCGCTGAATATGAATCGGCAATCAGTAATTATCTGAACGCTGCTTCTGTCGATTCCGACCAATATCAGTTCAAGCACTAAAGGAGCCCAAGATGCTTAAGGATATGTATAAACAATTTGCAGCTGATCCTTTTCCCCAGGATATGGAAATCTCCTTCCGGGATGAATCAGGCAAGAAAACGGTGCTGTCATACAGCAAGGTTCGTTTTGACATTAATGACGAACTGCTTGGTCTGCGATACGGCGAAAATCCGGATCAACCAGCATCGTTGTATCGCCTTACGCACGGCAATATTGCGCTTGGAGAGGTTGAAACCGTACAGCCCGGTTTAAGCCTGTCCAGCAGCCCTGAACTGCTGCAGTCCGGTAAACATCCAAGCAAAATCAACATTACCGATGTCGACAGTGCCCTTCAGATCCTGAAATATCTCTCTCATGCACCTGCATGCGTTATAATCAAGCATAACAATCCAAGCGGTGCCGCTATCGGGAACACACTGGAACAGGCCTTTACCAAAGCCCTTTTCGCAGATCGCATTGCCGCATTCGGCGGTGCGGTCGTTGTAAACCGCATTCTGGACAAGGCAACCGCCGAGGCTATAATGCAGGGCTATGTTGAGGTAGTGGCTGCACCGGAATTCGCCGATGGCGTACTGGATATTCTATCCGGACGCAAAAACCTTCGCGTTTTACGCATCCGCGCAATGGATAAACTTGAAAGCCTGCAGGGCGCACCGACGCTTGAGTTTTCATCGCTGATTGATGGAGGAATTATTGTTCAGACCAGCTTTCAGTCCAGTATACTTGCAACGGCAGATTTTCTTGATGCAAAAACCAGCTACAAAGGCAAAGAGTATACCGTAGAACGAAAGCCTACCAGGCAGGAACTGGATGATATGCTGTTCGGGTGGCTGGTTGAGTCAGGAGTTACCAGCAACTCGGTAATCTATGTCAAGGACGGCGCAACAGTAGGCATAGGAACCGGTGAACAGGATCGTGTAGGGGTAGCCGAGATTGCCAGGGATAAAGCATATCGCAAGCTGACCGACAGCCTTGCGTATCAGCAGTTCAGGAAAACAGCAGCTGAGCTGACTGAGGATCAAAAGCAGGAAGTAGATGCTGCAGTACAAAAGGAAAATGGAGGCCTGCGCGGCTCCGTAATGATTTCCGATGCGTTTTTCCCCTTCAGGGACGGTGCAGAGGTTGGTCTGCGCGAAGGCGTATCAGCCATCGTTCAACCGGGTGGCAGTCTCCGGGATTACGAGGTAATCGAGGCTGTGAATGAATATAATGCAACAATGGTTTTTACCGGACAGAGAAGCTTCCGGCATTAATTTGATATTTCCAGAGCTGTATAGCAGTGGTAAATCAGTTGTGTGCGTGTTACAATCGTATGCGTACACTTGTAAGGAGGAATATATGAGTGGTCCTATTGTGTCCCGAAACGATCTGGTTAAGACCGGCAGCAAGGCTGTCGGCGGCGTTGCCGGCGGAGTAATATTGCTGGCTTTGAATGCAGTAACCGGAATTGTGCCGGCCATTATTGTCGGCGGTATTCTGACGGTCGGCGGTCTTGGAATCGCTGCTTCCTCACCCGAGGACAGAATCGCAGGTACCATAACTGCAGCTGCCGGTGCAGCCACGATTCTCTCAACTATACCCTTAATCGGTGGATTGGCATCTACCTTGCTATGGGGAGGGGGAGTCATTCTGCTCGGAGCCGGTGTGTACAGCGGTTACAAGTTCTGGAAGGGCCTGCGTGCACGACAATAAGGCACTATGACTATGACAAGGAGAGCCACCATGCCCTGGAGACTGTTATTATTCATTATACTGCTGATACTTATCATGTTTTTCATAGGTTATAACCTTGAGAATACCGCTGATATCTCGGTGGTGTTTTATACATTTGAAGATGTTCCGATTTTCTTCAGCATGTTTGGATCATTTCTTATTGGTGTAATTATCATGCTGCCGTTTGTATTCGGCAAACCGTTGAAGAAAAAATTATCCTCGACGAAGAATAAAGGCGAGAAATCGGGGAAAAAGAATGATCAGCAACAACAAAAGAATACACAGCAAACCGGGGAATAGTCGGCGACACCTGTTGTTTTCACCAATTGCTGTCCTGGCAGCAGTGTTTCTCCTTTCTTTTGGTGATATGACTGCAGCTGCGCAGGACAATCTGTCCGAATCGGAGTATGAACGCCTTACCGAGACTGTTCAGGCCGGAACAGCCTCGGTAAGCGAAGTCCTGCAGTTTATTGCTGTTTCTCCTGATGTATCCGACAATGAGGATGCTCTTATCCGCTATGCAGAAAATGCCGATCCCGTTGAGGGCTCAAAAATCTATCGTGAACTGGGCTTGCGTGCATATCTGCTGGGCGAGATTCCAGCTGCTGCCGAATATCTTTCAATGGCATCCGACGAAACGAGGATTGATCCCGACTCGCTGCTTTTGTCTGCGCATGCGAATTTTCTTTTAGGCAGGCACGATAGCGCCCAGAATCAGATACAACGGATTCTTCGTCATTCCGATTCTGATGCAATTAGGCAGCAGGCCCTTACTGTTCTCGGTTTATCCCGTATTTCCGCGGAAGAGGAACTGGCTGCGATAAGTATCTTTGAACCTTTCCGCAGCAATCCGGAGCAGATTGTTGTTCCGGAGCTATTGTATGTGCTTATTCGCTATGAGCTTACCCTGGATCCGCAGGTCAGACGTGATCCGGGATCGTATTACCATATTCTGCGCCGGCGATTTTCTTCCCATCCGGTTACTCAACTTGCACGAAGTTTTCTGGAAAGCGGAGGCGGTGCCGACGGGGATATTGTTCATATACCGACCCCCGAGGTCTTTCTTTTTTCAAACCTGATTGAAGAGACAACTAATCCGGATCTGCCTGATGCTGATTCAGAAACATCTTCCTCGTCTGGAGATGAGACACCTCAAGTTCCAAACATACCCAGAGGTATCCAGGTTGGATCATTCGGGCTGCTGGAGAATGCCGAATATTTGCAGCAGGATCTGCAGTCGGCCGGTTTTCCGGTTGAAATTGAACAGCAGCAAAGGGGCGATCGGCTCTATTATTCCGTTATCGTCCCGTTAACTGAAGAATATACCGATACTCTGATGGAAAATTTGAATACCGTAGAACCCGAACAGATCTATCTGCAGATAAAATCACAGGGATATGACGGCTTTCGGATTTATGAGGAGTAATCAGACAACCGCATACAGGCAGCTGATTATTCATCCGATTGTTCAATGATCTGTTCAAGATGTATATCATCCCCACCAACGGGAACCATATTTTTCCCCTGGAGCCTGACCGGACTCAGGGTCAACCGACGGATAATACGATCATCAGAATACTCGGAATCCATAGTTGCTGAAAAAGTGAAGTTTTCTCTCGGTAAACCAAAGCCGCTTACAGACTGAAGTTCCAGAATCAGCACACCATTAAATTGAAATAATCCATAGCCGCCTGTATAGCGGACATCCTCATACTCGAAAGTAAAATGATTTTCTTCGAACAGGAGCTCCGTGCCTGATTCATTCCGGAACAGTCCGGCAAAATCACCATCATTAACTATATCTGCGGTATTATTATCCTGAAGAATAGCTTGCTGAAGGCTGGAAGTAAGCCGCCGGTAATCCCCGTCCCAGTCATTATACCCCTGAATCTGTATCCGAATTGTTTCGAGCCCGACAACAGCAACAGAGCCGAAAATTGATATCGACGGCAGAATCTGATTCCGCATATCAATACGTATATTGCGGTAAATTGTGCGCGAGGAGACATCCCAGGAAAATATCTGCTGCATCTCGTTATTGAAAAAAACAATCTCCCTTTCCTCCGGGAAAAAGGAGACCAGTACTGCGTCCGGATCACTCGGGTCACCGCCCCGGGCGCGATACCATGGACCCCTCAGAAAATCCTCAAATGCCTCGGAATCACTGTTGTATAATTGCTGCAGCTGTGATTCTTCTACCTCCACACTTGGAATACGCCGACGCTCTCTCCGGATGAACTCCTGTTCCCGAGCGTCCCAGTGATATTCTTCGTATACCAGGTCCATAATATTGCTGCTGGCTTCATCCTGTCTTTGTACAGCAATAGTATATGGTTCCGCATCTGCATCCGCATCTGTATAGCCGGTAACATATTCGTCTGCGCGCGATGGCGCAACCAATTCTATCGTTCCATCGACAACGATCCGGGCTATCGATTGAAACTGTAAACCCTGCCCGGTAATCTGGGAAATCGGGGTAAATATATCCAGTGTCTGACGGCCGTGATTATCAATACCAAAAAGAATTATCTCACTCATGCCGTTACCGGTCAGGTCTACCGCTGAGGTTTTTACGGATCGACTATTGGTACTGCTGGTCACAGATTCCCAAGACACGGCATAACTGTTACGTATAAAATCAAAATCCAGTACTGAAACATGGATCCGATCGCTTTCATCATCCTGAACCTTATATACAACTATCTGCTCATCCATTTCATCCATATCAATGTTATAGTCCTTTACATCGATAACCAGATAGTCGGACGGCAGGTGTATTGCAGCGGTGTTGCTGCTCTGAACATCGGTATCCTCTGCCGGTTCATAATCGGCTTCAGACATGAGTATGGAATCGGCGGCTTGAGGGATGATGCGTTTACTCTGCGCTTCTGCAGGTTCCCGGCTGCTGCGCGGTGTTTCTCCTGCCATGCCAGGTCCCAGAGAACAGCCTAAAGTAATACTTAAAATGAGTGCGAAGATTGATGTGCGCATAACCGCATTATACCTGACTCTGCAGGATTAGACTATGGGTGGGCACACAGATCAGGCTTTGACTTTTTTCTCCTGTTCTGTCACTATTCCGTATGCTGGAACGTAATATT
>CAZANF010000018.1:0-19231 GCA_964486425.1 uncultured Spirochaeta sp.
CGGACAACTTGAAATCCGCGGTGAACAAGGCTCATATCTACGAGCCGGATCTTACGCTGCACCGCAGCCATATCGGTTTCGAACTGGATTCAAATCTCAACTACTCCATTCCCGGCAGTCACCCGCTTATATCATTTCTGACCGCCAATTTTGCGTGCTATACCCATGATGAACTTGTGGATGCCGTGGGTGATATGAGCGATATACCAGGATTCCAGCATATGAATCCGACATTGATCATTCCATTGCGCGCCAAAACGGTAGTGAACGGGATAATTGTACTGGCCGACCGTATCGGAAATCAGGCCTTTGCTCCCGACGAGAGGGAATACCTGCTGAATATCGCCATTTTAGCAGGGATAGCCGTACACAACGCCTTTCTCTACGAGATAACCACTACCGATATGATGACCAGGCTCAAGCTCCGCCATTTTTTCCAGTCGGCACTGTTAGAGGCCAAGGCAGAGGCCGCGGTCAATAATCAGCCGCTTTCCCTTATCATGTGCGATATCGACAAATTCAAAGCCCTCAACGATACCTATGGTCACATATGCGGAGATCAAATGCTGAAGGCGGTAGCGAGTACCATCACGCATAGTATTCGCCAGACTGATGTCGCCGCCCGCTATGGCGGCGAGGAATTCGTTATTATGCTGCCCAAAACCGATGTGGAAACCGCCCGCAGTATTGCGGAACGTATCCGTAGAAATACCGAGGAGATTTCGATTCCCTACAACGGGACTACGGTAAAGGCCACCCTCAGTTTAGGGGTAGCACATCTCTCCGCAGACCGTGACACGACCACAAAAATGCTGGTAGAGCGAGCGGACAAGGCACTGTACATGTCCAAACGCAGCGGCAGGAACCAGGTATCACTCGCGGTCTGATTCCTCTGAATCATCCGGCACCTCATTGGGGATCATAAGCGGATCACCGAGGAATCGCGGCTGCGTCCGCAGAATATATACATCCAGGTACGCCTTCGTCCGGGCCAGAAACTCCCGTGCCAGCACCATCAGGCCGCCGTATCCTTCCACCGACCGGGCGTTGAATCCCGCCATCTGCATTCCGCCGGATTCCCCCAAAAAAATAGCACGCTCATTCTGAAAGTCCTGACTGATAACAAGCACAGAGTCCAGTTGAAAAACTTCCTTCGCCCGATACATCGAGTCAAGGGTGGAGAATCCCGCAAAATCCATGTAGATATGCTCCGGGTCGACTCCCAGGAGTATCAGTTCCTGACGCATACGGCGAGGCTCGTTATACGATTGATACTGATTATCTCCGCTGGCCAGGATATACCGAATCTTGCCGGCACGATACAACGCAGCAGCGGCTTGAATCCGGTAGGTAAAAAACCGGTTCTGGGTCCCGGATCGGGATGCCCAGCTGGTGCCCAGAACAATGCCCACTTCATGTGCCGGAACGGTATACACCGCCGAATACAGCTTACCCGCTGCATTCCGGGTGATAGCCAGATTTGCGTATACAGCGAACAACACTATGCATATGGCTACTACCTTGGTAAAGGCAAAGCCGAATCGAAAAAAAGAAGCAAGCCGGGAGGCTTGCTTCGTATCCGGTGATTCAGAAGATGCTGAAGTTATCTTGGGTGATACAGGTTGCTGTTTCATCTATGCAGTACAAGCCCTCTGATTAATCAGTTCCGGTCCCGAAGTCCGGAGATAACATCAATCGATTTCAGACGAACCTCACGTATGTAATTCCCGGAGGCGATCCCGAGCAAGGCATTAATCAGTTCAGGGTTAGCCCCGACTTCCAGGTTCTGCTGAGCCAGTTTTTCGACCGAAAGCAGCGTGGCAAATGCCAGATTATTATCGGGAGACGGCATTGCATTCCAGCGCCGCAGCATTAATACGAAATGATCCGCAACCTCTTCAGGGTTTTCCAGCTCCATCATACCCAATCCATAGACTGCTTCGGCCAGCACCATCGGTTCGGGATCTTCCCGGATAACCCCCATCATAGCCTCTTCGGCTCCATTGCCTCCGACCTGCCAGAGCAGCTCTACAGCCTGGCGTCGAATACTCGGAAAGTTGTTTACCACCGTATTTGTTCCGGTTCTAACCTGACGTGCAGTTCCCTCCGTTGCAAGTACATTCAGGATTGCGGTAATTTCCGGGCCAATCGTATCAGCCATTCCATCGTCAATCATGCTGCGAAGGGTTTGAAGCGCCAGAACCTTCATTTCTCGGTCACTGGCCATTGCCTGACTGCGTGCTACCTGCAAATCTATATCTTGGCTGAGGTATAACTCCTCGATTGTTGCGGTATCCTCAGTCTGCCCATAAAGAACAGTACTCCCTAATACAACACATATACCTATTGCCAGGTATTTACAAACGTTTCGTGCACTCATATTCAGGCTCTCCTTACATTTCACTACTGCATTCCTATACACTTATCCGCCATTCGCCGTCAATACGGCGCAGCAGGTACAATATAGCACGACGATCACGCACAATCATGATGGCCTGTACTGTATTATCATCGATAAACTCAAGATCATCAAGTCTCAAATTCGCCCGGCTCGGCACAACTACATACCGGAAATAATCCTCCAGACTTTCAAGCTCGATATTATTGCGGCTCAGCAGCGGGGATTGATTTAACTCCTCCAGATGCCCTGGCTCCGTTACCGCATCAATATACTCCTGTGTAAGATAATTCTTCCAGCTATCAAAGTCACCCCTGCCGATAATTTCATTCAGGGTTGTAATGACTGTCTCAACCTCATCAAAGGTCTGTTCATACAATTCTTCGGTTACAACAAACTCTTCGTCGGGAGCTGTATCTTCAGTATCCGAATCCGGCTCTACCATGTCTTCTGTTTGCTCCGGTATCTCCTCCGCAACCGGCTCCTCTTCCGAAGGAGCAGTGGTACAGCTGAATAAAATGAGCACAGTACACACCAGCAGGTATATAGAGCTGCTTGTTCCGAAACTTCTCTTTTTACACATCTTAAGGTATTGTACGCTGTGGGGTTTTGGTTGTCAAACCGGATCGGTTGCGCTGAGCGTATTTGTAGGCTATCCTGATGCTGGAGAGTGAGGAAAAATATGCAATCAGATGACTCGAGTATCACCATATACGTGGATGATATACTGGATATTCTATACGCTCAAAGCGAAAAAAATAACGATCCGACCATGACGACCTCCACAGTGGTACAGGCAGTCATTTCATTTATTCGGCATTCACCGAACCGATTCCCGAACCCAAACCTTCGAACCGTACCCGCCCTGGTTATAAAGCGCCTGCTTGAAGCCGAACGAAGGAATGAGATCATTGTTACACGGGAAGGCAGCGCAATTATCCGCATATTCTTCAGCGGATACTTTATTCGCAGAATCAAAAAAAGGCTCCATGAAATTCGCAGGGAGCCGGAACTCCCCTTTCCGACATCATCGACCCTGGCCCTGGACATTCCCGAAAGTATTATTACCCCGGTGAATGCAAACGACCAGCTCATCGACTTTATGGAACAAGTCAAGGTAGAGCAGGATGAAGCGGAGGACAGCGATGAACACGATAATCGATTGATCCGTCTGCTTTTTTCCGGCGATATTGATCCGCTGCTGTTGCCGTACGTCTTTTCCTCGCGCGATCTCATCCTTATCTGCTTGCAGAAGATACGATTTTATCTGCGCAACGAACGCAATCAATCGTATATGCGGCAAAAAATGCTGGTTGCTTTTCGACATAGAGAAAAGCTCGTGGAAGACACCTTTACCGCCATTTTAAGCCGACCCGAGGCGGTGCTGGAAGATATCTGGAAGCCGAACGAATTCTCCTACTATTTCTGGATACAGATAACCGCAACCATTAATAAGGAATATGCGGAGAAGAAGGAGAAATCGGTAAACGAACAGAACTATATTCATGCATCCACCCTTCTGGGAATGCTGCTGGCCCATCGCAAATCGCTGCTTCAGCGTGAAAACGACCGTGAACAGGCGCTCAAGCAGCTTGAAACCCAGCTGCGCTCGGATCCCTACCTCTATACTACCAACGATATCATGGAGTTCACCGACAAGAACGGGGTCCTGCTCACCAAAAAACTGAGCTATCAGGATGTTATTTCATATATCGAAAAGGAAGAGGTTCCCAGGGAGAATGAAAAGATTCCGCCCCTGGTGCGTTTAGCTACTGCAGACAGCCGCGTCTATGTCCGCAAGGACCTTCTTTTCTCCGTGTTTTTCCAGCGTTCCCGAGCGGTTCGCGAAAGACTCATGAAAAGCTTTGTCACCGAATGGAGCCATGCCTTGTATCTCGGTGTTCGCCTGGTAGAGATGAACAACCAGCAGGCGTTCGAGAATGCAGTGCAGGAACGGGTTGTGCAAATCGATCCGGTCCTGGCTTCAATGCTCGACTTCAGCTTGCTGTACTTTGCCTCGCGGGAGGTACCCTTAAGCGAACAGATCAAGGCTGAATTGCGCAGGATACTGGACACCAAAAAACTCGAACTCAAACCCCTTTCGCATTTCTTTCAGCTGGACCGCAGCAACATCTATTCGGATGCAAAGCTCCTGCTGCCGGTATGGAAGACGATTCCAATCCTTTCAACTATTATCCGGCTGCTGCACAAAATGTTCGTGGGAGTCGACAGGGAGGAGGAAGCGGAGCGAATGCGGCTTCGTGCACGCAACCGCGAATCAGCCAGACAGTTTTCCCAGGATCAGGAAAACCCGAAACATCGCAAAAAAGCGAAGGATTCAGCCTCCTCTGCAGGAAAACAGGGTGACACGGCGGAAAGTCCCAAAAAAGCTGTAAAGACAGACCAGAAGGAAAGCCCCGTCGTTACCGCATCACAGCAGCGGGAAAAAATGCGCACGGCGGCTAAAACCATCCAGGCAGAATTAAGCGCCGGATATGACAGCCCCGAGGAGGCCAGGCAGGCCGCCCTGGAACGCTGGAACACTATTATCGATCGCAAGAACCGTCAGAATCTTACCATCGATGTAGAAAATCTGGCCAAGGACCAGGCACGCCGCATCCTGCGGAAACGCGGCAGCGGTCCCCCTACCCTGGAGAGAATACGGGATCTGGCTCGCAACCTGGCCAAGAAGGATGTATTTGACAGTATACGCGATAAAAAATCACTGGAACTATTTATCGCGCTGACTATTGCAAAATACCTGCGGCAGTAAGCCGCAGGAGCAGCTATACGGCCCTACTGGGTAACCTCGCCGAGGGTTATGTCACCCATAAAGCTCAGCGAGTCGGCGGCTGCGTTAAACAGCCGCATACACATATACGCATCATCCTTTGCCCGGTGAGCCGTATTAGGCGGAATCCCCAGAAAGGTGATCAGGTTCTGCAGTGAATAGCTCTTCTGCCCCGGAAATGCCTTCTGCGCCAGTTTCTGCGTGTCGATTACCAGGTTCTTCATATCCGGCAGATCGTACTCAAGCAGTGCCGCACGCAGAAACCCCATGTCGAACTGGGCATTGTGTGCAATTAACACGGTATCACCAACAAAATCGATAAATCGATGCAGTACATCCCGCACCGAGTCCTCGTTGGCTACCATGTCGTCGGTAATCCCGCTTACACGAACCGCGTCAGGATGAATTGGAATCCCCGGATTGCACAGGGCTTCAAAGCTGCCGATCTGCTTCCCGTCGAGAAACTGTACCGCGCCGAACTCAACAAGCTTGTCTATACCGGCATGCAGCCCGGTGGTCTCGAAGTCAAAAGCTGTCAGCGAGACCTCGGAGATCGGGGTATTCTCATCCATTGGATTCCTCCGCGGCGGCTTTCTCAGCTGCATCAATCCAGCCGTGTATGGTGTCCTGAATCTTTTCCATAACAGCATTCAGCTGCTGCTCGGCGGAGGAAGCCGCTACGCCCGGTTCAGTGTGGGCCGAAACATAGAACTTGATTTTGGGCTCGGTTCCCGACGGACGGGCGCTAATCACCGTACCGTCTCCGCCAAAAAACTGCAGTACGTTTGAGCTTGGCAGATCGATATTTTGCTCGCGGGTGCCGGCAGCAGGATCAATTGTTTCGCTGCTGCGGTAGTCGATAATCTTGACCAGCTTTATTCCACCGATATCTGCCGGAGGATTATTCCGCAGCTTTTCCATAAGTCCCTGCATTATCCCCAGACCAGACTGTCCCTTGAAATACTTTGAAACCAGAATTTCCCGATACCATCCGTATTCACGGTAGATCTCGCGCAGGCGCTGCATGACCGTCTTTCCCTGTACACGATGATAGAGCGCCATCTCCGCGGTCAGCACTACAGCACTAATGGCATCCTTGTCACGCACCTTCGTGCCGAACATGAAACCGTAGCTTTCCTCATCGCCCATGAGAAAGGTTCCCCCGTCCTGGGTTTGCTCCATCTCCCGGATAACCCCGGCTATGTGCTTGAATCCGGTCAGGGTCCGGTAGGTACGGGCACCGTACGACTCGGCTATTCGATTCTGCAGCTCGGTTGTTACCACCGTATTGGCAAACACCGGCTTCGCAGGCAGGGTTCCCTGCTCCTTGCGGGCGTGGAAAACATAATCCACCAGCAGCGTCCCCAGCTGATTTCCATTCAGCAGCACCCATGCGCCATCATCCGGAACCGCAATGCCCAGGCGGTCTGCATCCGGGTCGGTACCCATTACAATGTCGGCATCTGTTTTCTTTGCCAGATCCAGCGCCATATCCATTGCGGCCGCTTCTTCCGGATTGGGAAAGGTAACGGTTGGAAACTCGCCGTCGGGTTCGCGCTGCTCCGGTACGGTAGTAACCGGAACCTGAAGCCTCTGCAGTACCGATTCTACCGGATAGGTCCCGGTACCATGCAGCGGAGTAAACACGATCTTGAGATCCTTCCCGTGTTCACGCAGCAGGTCCGGAGATACGACATTATCCAGCACCATATCAAAAAACTTTCCGTCAAAATCCGTTCCCAGATATTCAAGCAGCCCCTTGGACAGAGCCTCTTCCTTCGGCATGGCTGCGACTGCACCACTCACCTGCTGAACCTGACTGATTATTCCCTTGTCGTGCGGCTCCACAACCTGGGCCCCGTCGTTCCAGTACACCTTATAGCCGTTATACTCGGGCGGATTATGACTGGCGGTAATCATAATGCCCACGGTGCAGCCTAATTCCCGCACAGCAAAGGATACCTGCGGGGTTGGACGAAGGTCTTCAAACAGGTATGCCTTGATCCCGTGCGCGGCAAACACCAGCGCCGCCTCCAGAGCAAACTCCTTGCTGTAGCGGCGGGAGTCATGACCGATAACTGCCTTCGGGGAGTCGACACCGGCGTTCGCATCCACATAACGGGCGAGACCTTCGGTCGCGCGGCGCAGCACCAGGGTGTTCATACGGTTAAATCCACCGCCGATAACGCCCCTCAATCCACCGGTGCCGAATTCCAGGTCGGTGTAGAAACGATCGGCCAGCTCTTCGGTATCTTTGGCCTGTACCAGCTGCTCAACCTCAGCCCGAAATCTTTCGTTCTCTTCCTGTGAAATATATTCTTGCGCACGAGCAAGCAGTGTCTTTTGATCCATTGGCTCCTCCATATTCCTGGCACAAATCTTAGCATCTTCACCATGTTTCTTCTACCACCTTTATTCGGCAGACCGCCGCCGGACCGGATCCCCTTACGGCGGACACCGCGCTACGCCCTTGCGAAAAAAGTCCCGGCAGACTATAAAGGTGAACCGATGAACCTCAAAGCCGAACTGAATTCAAAACAATACAAAGCCGCCAGTACAGTGGAAGGGCCGGTACTCATTATTGCCGGGGCCGGATCCGGCAAAACCCGGGTGATTACCTTTCGCATTGCGCATATGCTGGAACTCGGCATACCCCAAAGCCAGATCCTGGCGCTTACCTTTACCAACAAGGCCGCGCGGGAGATGCAGGAGCGGGTGCGCGAGCTTACCGGTAAAAAACTGCCGCAGCTGACGGTATCAACCTTCCACGCCTTCGGGGTGAAGGTCCTGCGCGAAACGATAGCCTCAATCGGGTACAAGGATAATTTTTCCATATACGACACCGTGGACCAGGCATCCCTGCTAAAGGAATCGGCCCGCGAGATTCGCTTCGACATGGAAGATGAAAACCTGCAGAACATCCTGGGAATTTTTTCCAGAATCAAAACCCGGCGGGCCGACTGGGATGAGGTGACCAGCTACTACAAGGAGCTGTATGTCAGTTATCAGCGCCACTTGAAGCTGTACAATGCGGTGGATTTCGATGACTTGATCGTGCTGCCGATGCAGATCCTGGATAACAACCCGAAGATTTTAAACATGTATACGGATCGATACCGCTATATTATGGTGGATGAGTTTCAGGATACCTCCATGGTCCAGTACCGCTTCATGAAACTGCTGGCCGACGGATCACGCAACATCTGCGTCGTCGGCGACGATGACCAGTCCATTTACAGCTGGCGGGGAGCCAACTACGAAAACATCATCAGCTTTGAACGGGATTACCCGGAACTGATCGAGATAAAGCTGGAACAGAACTATCGCAGTACCGACACAATCCTGGAAGCAGCCAACTCTCTGATAGCCAACAACACCAATCGCAAGGGCAAGGAGCTGTGGACCGGAACCAAGGGTATGAACAAGATCGAGATTGCCTATCCGCAGAACGAGCGCGAGGAAGCCCAGTTCATTGCCGAACAGATAAAAACCATTCATATGAAGCAGGACATCAAGTTCGGTGACTTCGGAGTGCTCATCCGCACCAATACCCTGGCCCGCTCGATTGAGGAGATGTTCCTTACCGAAAACATTCCTTACCGGATAAGCGGAGGCACCAGTTTCTTTCAACGGAAAGAAATCAAGGACATGATCTGCTATATGCGGATACTGGCAAACCCTGAGGATGATGTAAGCCTGCTGCGCATAATGAATGTACCGCGCCGCGGTATAGGCGCGAAAACCCTGGAAAAGCTGCGCACCCTGGCGGACATGCATGACTGGAGTCTGCATACCGCCATCCAGGCTGCGGTACATGCCACCGACTCCCCCTTTTCCGAGCGTGCAAAAACCGATCTGCGCACCTTTTTGACCCTAATCGAAACATTCCGGCCGAAGATTCTGTCACCCCGGAAGATCTCGGCTACCCTTAAGGAAATAGTGGATGCAATCGACTACTGGGAATATCTGCTGCTTGAGCATCCCAAGGATGAAAAAATCCCGACCTGGAAATGGCGCAATATCGAGATCTTCCTGCAGAGCATTGAGGACTACGAGAAGGATCCCGATAACATGAATCCCAGCCTGTTCAACTACCTCAACCGGATCAGCCTGACAACCAAGGACGAACCGGATGACGATGAAGGCAAGGTAAACCTCATGACGATTCATTCAGCCAAAGGGCTGGAGCACGAAGTCGTTTTTCTGGCCGGTGTTGAGTCCCATATTATACCGCATGCACGTGCCATAGAGGATGATCCCGCCACCATCGAGGAGGAGCGCAGGCTGTTCTATGTAGCAATCACGCGGGCCAAACAGCGGCTTATTATGACCAGCTGCCGGACCCGCAAGGTACTGCGGGATAACATGGACTGTCTCCCCTCCCCGTTTATCGAGGAGCTGCCCGCCCACCTGATTATTGAATCGGAGGAGGCGGCAAATATTGAGGCGGCGGAAGCTACCGACTACTTTCAGCTTCTGCGGAAAAAGCTTGGAGGTGTTTGACCCGTGCTATCCGGCACGGTATCTTACACATATACATTGCATACAGGAATAATACATAGATGGAAAATACAACCGCCCAAACTACCCTGAAGCCGGAGATTGAACTCGTCGCTTCTGCTGATTTTCCAACGCGGTTCGGGCATTTCACCCTGTACGGATTTATGGATCACCGAAACAACAAGGAACATACGGCAGTAGTAAAGGGTTCGGTGGAAAATGCCGAGGACTGCCCGGTTCGCGCCCATTCAGAATGTCACACCGGTGATATCTGGGGTTCATTGCGATGCGACTGCAGGGAACAGCTGGAGGCATCGCTTGAGTATATGTCGGATCAGATTCGCGGGGTTGTGCTCTACCTGCGTCAGGAAGGCAGGGGAATCGGCCTGATCAACAAGATAAGGGCTTACCACCTGCAGGATCAGGGAATGGACACCATCCAGGCCAATCTGCACCTTGGATTTCCCGCCGAGGCACGGGATTACTGGGTTGCAGCTGAAATGCTCAGGCTCCTGAAGGTATCCTCAATCGCCCTGCTTACCAACAATCCCGATAAAATCGTCAAACTCAAGGCAGAGGGAATCGAGATAACCCGGCGTATCCCCCTGGTCATTTCCCCCAATCCGCATAACGAGTACTACCTGGAAACAAAACGCGATCATATGGGTCACCTGTATTAATCGCACCTTCAGACTTGACACCCCCACTCACCGCTACTACTCTATATTCCATTCGGAGTAGTATGCAATGATTTCCAAAGACTCCCTGCGGAAGGGTGTAGTTCACAGCTTACGATATCTCTGGCTTGTTTCGCTGTGTGCTGGATCCTGGATGCTGTTCTCCCAGGACCTCGAGACACCGGCCATCGTCTTGGGATGCATTTTCTCCGCAATGGCTGCGGGCTTTACCTATCACCTGTTTTTCTCCCAGCATTTTCAGCATTCCCGCAAACGTATTCTGCGGCTGGACCTGCTGGTATGGTACTTCGTTATTCTGCTCATACAAAGCTACATATCCAGCGCAGTGCTGATTTACCGGATGCTCACGGGCCGCTACAATTCCCGGGTGGTGCGAATCCGGACCCGGCTCAAGTCATCACTCGGCAAGGTGCTGCTTGCGAACACCATATCCATGATACCCGGCACACTGTCCATGTGGATGGATGGCCGTCATATTTACGTCCATTGCTTTGATATCTCTACGACCCACTCCATAGATGCCGGTCGACAAATAAAAGATCGCCAGGAACACCTGCTGGCAAGGATTTTCGGATGATCCCACTGCTGCGTATATTCCTGTACATCCTGTATCTTCTTATTGCCCTGGCTTCATTTCGGCTCATCATAGGACCCTCCATCTACGATAGACTGATGGCCCTCTCGATGATATCGGCATTGGTAGTAGTGCTCATGTGTATCTACGCAGTGATATATCAAAGGGATTACTACCTGGATGTCGCCATGGTATACGCCCTGCTGTCATTCGCCGAAATCCTCGCAGTTACCCGCTTTCAAACCCGACGCCGAAGACCGAGCAGCCTGTGACCGCGATAATCGGAATTATTCTTATGGTATCAGGCTGCATACTGATTGCGTTCGGCATACTCGGCACCTGGATACTGCCCGACCTTCTGCTACGAATGCATGCCTCTACAAAATGTGGGGTTACCGGCGCCGCGACTATCATTATGGGGACAATGCTGCTGAGTGAACAATGGGGCTTCATTCTCAAACTCGGCATTATCATGATATTTATTTTTATTACCGCCCCGCTGATAGCCCACATTCTAGCCGCCGGTTTTTTTGCCGAACAGGAGGACACACGCTAATGCTGGTATTCACTATGGAGGATATCCCCCTCCTGTTTATGCTGATCGCAGTAACCGGGGTCGTGTTCTCGAAATCACTGGTCCAGTCTGTCGTTTTTCTGAGTTTTTTCAGCATGATGCTCACCCTCAAGTTCTTTTTACTGCATGCACCTGATGTAGCCTTAACCGAGGCTGCCTTGGGTGCGGGGCTCACCACCCTCGTGTTTGCAGCAGCAATATATAAAACCCGCCATACCTCACGTAAGGAGCACAATTCATGATACGTCTCTCAAACATGATTCCCGCCCATCGCCTGCTGGATCTTGAACCTACCGATCATTTGCCGGCCCTGGAGAAGCTGATTCACGCTGCATTACCGCAGGAATCCAGCGACACACACTTTCACGCCCTCGAGGAGATACGCTCGAAAAGCAATGCCAAGGAAATAAACCTTGGAAAGGGCTTTGCACTGAGTCACGCACGCCTGGATTATCTTACCACTATTGAAATCGCCGTGGGTCTGTTCCGTCAGGAAACCCAATACCTGAAGGGAGAACCTGTTCACACGGTATTCTGCATCATGATTCCAACCGACAAGGCGAGAACCTACCTTACCCTTATGGCTCGACTCTCTCGCTTCCTGCTCCAGCCGGGGATTGATGAGATATTCCTGTCCGGAAATCATACCCGCATCCTGGATGCACTGGAAGAATTCGATAACAGGTAAAAGGGTAACGGGAGCCATCCATGTATATAGCCACAATCGTATTGAAACAGGAACAGCTTCTCAAACGGATTTCGGCAATTCTTATAGAGTGCGGATTGTTTGACAGCACCATACTGGATGGAGAGGGTATAGAAAACGTTGCAGGTCAGACCAACCCGCTGTTCCGTGAACTTCGCGGCCTGTTCGGGCAGGAACTGGTCTACAACCGTACCATTATCGTGCATGTTCCGGAACGGGAAATCCTGGATGATTTTATTGCACTGTGTAAGCGTGAAAAAATCGATTTTGCCAAACCCGATGTGGGATTTGTGATGGCACATACCTGTGATCTGTACTACGGTCCGGAGGTCATGATCTAATGCAGCTCCAGGATTCACCGATTCTCCGCATCAGCCTGAGCAAGATCCATCCCTTTGTGCTGATGTTCGGATTCTATTTGTTCGCGTACGGAGCCAACTTCCCCGGCGGGGGATTTCAAGCAGGCGTACTCTTCGGCGCCATAGTCGTAGTTATTGAGCTGGTGTTCGAGCAAAAAATCTTCCCGGACAGATTATACGGTATTCTGGAGGCCGGCGGGGCCATGCTGCTGATCTGCGGCGTGTGGTACGGGATACTCACAAGCGGGGTGCCCTTTACCCCCTTGTATACATGGCAGCATGACAGCTTTCTTCTGTCCAACATCCTCATTTTTCTGCTCGGTTTCGCTATTTTTCTGGAGGTCAGCGGCTCACTGGTGCTCATATTCCGGCATTTTCTCTCGTGGGGGTTCGATGAATAAATCCCTGTTCAATTTAATTACCATGCTGATTCTCTGTATCGGAGGCACATATGCAGTTTTATATCTGAACGATATCGAGCTGCTCTTCCATGCAGAAATCCCCGACATCGTTTCCATTGCCGCCGACCTGCAGATTCGCAACCTCGTCACGGTAATCTACCTGGGGCCGCGCGTGTTCGACACCCTGCTTGAGGTAATGGTTGTGCTGCTGACGGTATACGGCATCAAGTATATTCACAGTAACCGGGAGTCGCTGTAATGATTCTGCTGCTGATTATCGGTATCGCGGTATACGGGCTTATCGTGAGCACCAACCTTATCCGCAAGGTCATGTGCCTGGCCATTATTGAAAGCATGATCATTCTTACCTTCCTGACCATAGGCTACGATGAGACCGGTACCGCCCCTATTCTCCAGCAGCACCCGAGCGAGATCACCATTGATATGCCACTGGTCGACCCAATACCCCAGGCCCTCATGCTCACCGCAATTGTAATCGGTGTCTGCTTTAACTCGCTGGCCCTGGTCTTCATAGTCCGGCTGCATCAGCACACCGGGACCATAGAGGTAGGAGAACTGGATGAGCGATAGCCTTCTTGTCATCTCGCTGCCGCTTGTACCCATGAGCCTGGCAGTCCTGTCGATACTTGCCTTGCAGGTTTTTAACCGAGACATAACCAGGCCCTTGCTGTGGGCGGCCTTGCTGAGCGTTATCGTAACCGGATTATGGCTGGCCAAACGCTTCTGGGGGGTCACCGAACCGCTGTATGTACCGCTGAGCCTTTGGGACTACAGCACTGTACTCCGCTTCGACGGCATCAAGTCCTATTTTGCCCTGGCGCTGGCAACCCCCGCACTCATCGGGTTTGCGCACCAACGTATCCTGCAGAATCCCTTTCTGCGCATGGTGTTCCTGTTCTACCTTACCGGTTGTGCCGGAATAGTTGTTACCGGGGATGTATTCACCTTCTTCATCTTCTACGAGATGATGATCATGGCCGCATATGTGCTTATTACGGTCCGAAACAATTTCTACGCGGGAATAAAATACATGATAATCGGTTCCGTCAGTTCTGCATTTCTGCTGGCCGGCATTATCCTGCTGTATGCGAGTGCGGGGAGCTTCCACTTCTCGTTTGTCCGGACAGCGGCCGACCTGGCTGCAGGCAACATCAAGCTGCTTATGCTGCTGTTCAGTATGGCCTTCTTTGTGAAGAGCGCTTTTTT
Organism: uncultured Spirochaeta sp.; assembly: GCA_964486425.1. Taxonomy (GTDB): domain Bacteria; phylum Spirochaetota; class Spirochaetia; order DSM-27196; family DSM-8902; genus Spirochaeta_B. Next base: position 14,229 of record CAZANF010000018.1, read on the forward strand.
TCCTGCATCCAGCTGGGCAGCTACCTGCCACAGCGCAACCAACCCCCTCGTTTCCGCCTTTTTATCCTCCTTTACTGTATTCAGCGGGGTGTATGGACTGGTGTTCCTTGTACTGGAACCGGCCGCGGCTCTCGGGTACACTCCGATCTTCGACTTCCTGCGACTGCTGTCTGTGCTTACCGTTTTCTTTCCGGCCGTTTTCATATTCCTTGAGCCCGAACTGAAGCGATGCATTGCCGGCAGTACGGTGTTCACAATCGGATTTATCGGGATCCTGCTCTCGTACCAGCTCATTGAGTATGCGCTTGTGTATATGATAATTCATGCCGTCTATAAATCCGCAATGTTCCTGCTGCTTGATCATCTCCAAATCAAGGGGATGAGGGTATATGGATCCCGACTCACCCTGATCATCTTCTTTACTGCAATTTTCTTTACCGCCGGTTTCTTCCCGGGCCTGCCCTATTTTTTAAAGTACGCGTTTATTGAACAGAATCCCCTGTACAGGATTCTGATATACACCTCGATGTTTCTGGTATTCGGAAGCTTCTTCAAGTTTCGCTATTCCGGAAACAGGGAAACAGCTGCACCTGTGCCCCCGAAAACTGCCGGCTGGTGGTTCATCGGCAGCCTGGGATCTCTCTTCGCTGTGCACATGCTGCTGTTCCCGTACTACCAGGCACCCGCCTGGTACAGCATCCTCATTGATCTTGCCATACTTGGTGCCGCATTTTGGGGAGCCCGGCCGCTGTTCAACTCGCTCCGGGTCCTGCACAAGTTTGATACGGCCTATATCTTTTCCAACCTGAATGTAGAACTCCTGCTGATTATGACTCTCTTCTTTGCAGAGATCGCTATTCTGCGCTACGTTCTTCCGTAGAAAAGGAGTACATATGTCGTCGTCATCTTCCGCTCTGGAGTACCATGAGCGTCCCGGACGCCCTGGTAAAACCGCAATAAAGCTTACCAAGCCCTGCTCTACCGCCGCAGAGCTTTCACTCGCCTATACCCCCGGGGTTGCAGAACCGGTCCGGGCAATAGCTGCCGATCCGCTGCACGCATTTTCATACACGAACCGTGGAAATCTTGTCGGGGTAATCAGTAACGGCAGTGCTGTATTAGGTCTCGGCAATCAGGGAGCTCTGGCAGGGAAGCCGGTAATGGAAGGCAAGGCTGTGCTCTTCAAGCGCTTTGCCGATGTGGATGTCTTTGACATAGAGCTGGATACCCAGGACCCGGACGAAATAATCCGTGCCGTACAGCTCATGGAGCCGACCTTCGGTGGTATAAATCTGGAGGATATCAAGGCACCGGAGTGTTTCTATATCGAAGAGGAACTGAAAAAGAGCTGCGCAATCCCTGTATTCCATGATGATCAACACGGCACGGCCATTATTGCCGCAGCAGGAATTATTAACGCCCTTGAACTGACAAACCGCCGGTTCGAATCAGTACAGGTTGTAGTGAACGGTGCAGGAGCCGCCGCGGTTGCCTGCACGGAAATACTGATCGCACTGGGCGTACAGCCGAACCATATATTGATGCTTGATTCCAAAGGTGTACTCAGTACAGACCGGGATGACCTTAACCCGGTAAAACAGCGGTTCGCCAATGATACACACAAGCGGAATCTGGAAGAGGCGATGCAGGATGCTGATATCTTTATCGGGGTGTCGATAGCCGATGTGGTCAGTGATGCAATGCTGCTCAGTATGGCGGAGCAGCCGATTGTATTTGCCATGGCCAACCCGGATCCGGAGATTTCGTACCCTGATGCCTGCAGGGTTCGCAAGGATGTAATTATGGCGACCGGACGCAGTGATTACCCGAATCAGATCAACAATGTACTGGGCTTCCCGTTCATCTTTCGCGGGGCGCTGGATGTACGGGCCTCAGCCATAACCGAAAACATGAAACTCGCAGCAACACGTGCATTGGCCGAACTGGCCCGTGAGCCGGTGCCGCAATCGGTTGCCGCTGCATACGACGGGCATTCATTCAGCTTCGGCCCGGAGTATCTGGTACCGAAGCCGTTTGACCCCCGGGTAATGGAGTGGGTCTCAACCGCTGTCGCGAAGGCCGCGGTTGCCGACAACGTCGCCCGATCCCCCATTACCGACTGGGATGCCTACACCCGCAGCCTGCACGCCCTGGCTGCTGAGTTAGGCAGTGTATAGAACAGCCCGCCGTCCACCGGCGGCCGGGCTATACCGAATTCCTGCTGGCGTTCACACCAATCGCCAGCGCCTTTACCACCAGCTTTTCCAGCTTCTGCCGGATTTCGGCACTCCCGCTCATTTCCCGGATCTCGCTCAGCGCAAACTGCTGTATCACCAGACTCGGCAGTATCATATCCTCCCGCATAGCGATGGATGCCCGTATAACCGGATTGGTATCCAGCAGATCCCCCTGCCCGGTAATCGCAATGAGCAGCTCCCTGGTCTCCTCGGCCTCTTTCTTGAGCCGATGCCAGAAACCGCCAAAGTTCTCGTCATCACCATGACTCCCGGTCAGCCTGAAATTCGCCTTTGTCAGGCTCTGCATGGAGTTTTCGATAATCGTACGAAAGAAGAGATTACCGGAGCACAGCTTTTTCAACTCTTCCAGGCGCCCCTCTTCGGCAAACTCCTTTAATGCCGAACCGAACCCGTAATAACCTGGGACATTGAGCTTGCTTTGGCTCCACCCCCCGACAAATGGGATTGCCCGCAGATCACCAAGGGTAAGCTCGGATTTTCCTCCCCTTTTTACCGGGCGGCTGCCAATGTTGGTTCGTCCGTAATAGCTCAGCGGGGTCATGGTTTCCAGGTAGCGGACAAATAGCGGATCATCCCGTAATTCCCGGTACGCTGCACGAGCGCGTACGCTCAAATCATCGAGCAATGCTCGATCTTCATTCGAGAGCTGCATATGATCGGTTACAAACAGATTGTTTTCTATACCGGCCGAGATAATCTGCTCGAGATTATAGGTTGCCGCATCCGGCATTCCATACATCGAACTGATTGTCTGGCCCTGAATAGTCAGCTGAATGGACGAAGAGTCAATTTCACGTCCGAGCGAGCGGTAGAATTTATGGGTATTACCGCCGCCGCGGGCAGGCGGACCCCCGCGACCGTCAAAAAAGGCCACCCGTATCCCCTGACTCCGCGCCAGTTCGGTCAGGCGCTCCTTGGCGCGATAGATCTCCCAGTTGGCGGTCAAGTATCCGCCGTCCTTTGTTCCATCCGAGAATCCCAGCATGATTGTCTGATCATTGCCGCGCTTCTTCAAATGCTCCCGATACACCGGGTGGGCATACAAACGCCGCATTACCCCGTCTGCATTATGCAAATCCTCTATGGTCTCAAACAGCGGAACGACGTCCAGCGTAAGGCTTTCATGCGATATGCCGGAAAGCATTGCGAGTGCAAGCACCTCCAGCACATGCGCTTCCGACTGAGCATTGCTGATGATATAGCGGTGTGCACCCTGCTCGCTGTTTTTGTTCTGAATCACACGGATTGCGTTAAAGGAACGCAAAACATCAGCCCCAACCGAATCACCCTCCTGCTCGATCTTATCCGCCCATGCCCGGTTCCAGCGAGCACACTCGCCTGCATCAACCTTGCTTAGGGCCATACAGCAGTCGCTCAATAACTGAATCCGCTCCGGCACCGACAAGGCGCTGTATTCGGTCCCCTGCGGGAGGATATCCTGGCTGCACAGCAGCGGAACCAGACGCTGCCAGACCCGTTCATGCACACTGCTGTCCTGACGTACATCAAGAGAAGCGAAGTGAAAGCCGAAGCACTGCACCTTGTAGACAAGCGATGCAATCCGGTCCGCGAAAAGCCCGCTGTTCTCTTCCTGAACCCGCCGGTATACCTCCGTCAGATCCTCCAGCAGCTCATGCGGTGTTTCATATGGTTCGTAGTCCCCGGGAAGCAATGCGGTGTTGCAACCCTCGAGAGCTGCTTCCAGACGAAACTGGATGCGCTCCATGGTACTCATAACACTGCTGAAGGTCAGCCGGCGCCGCAGCTCACGGAAATCCTGCAGATACATGCGCAGAATAGCTGCCCGAAGCATTCCGGCTACCTGTTCAGTCAAATCCGCGGTTACATATGGATTTCCGTCCCTGTCTCCGCCCGGCCAGAATCCCAGCTGAATCTTGCCGGGATACAGCAACGTGCTCTCGGTGTCAATATCGAGTGCGGACACCATTCTGGCATGAATATCCGGAATAACCGCATACATGACATGCTCGAGTATCCACATAAGGCTGTGGGCCTCCTCCAGTGGAGTGGGCTTTTGGGGATTCTTGAATCGGGTTTGCGCAAGCTGCAGGAGATAGTCATGTACATTTCGCAGCTCATTGCGCTCTACACTTCCGGCAAGGTCGGTGAGGATCGACAGAACCTCATCGGTATAGAACTGCGTCGGATGAGCGGTCAGTACAACCCGGACCTTATATTTATCGATAAAATCTCGGTATTCAGTAGTTTTATTCTTTCGCTCTATCCGGTTCAGTAAATCCTGCAGCGAGCCTGCACCCTTCATTTCGTGAATGCGTGCGAAACCGGCATCTTCAAGACTGTCAAATAGTACAACCTGCCGCTCGATAATCCGCAGCATACTGAAAAGTGAATCGAGGGTTGCGGTATCGGTCGGCTGGGAATCAGAGGCTGTTCCATCAAAGTGCAAAAAACTTCGAACTATGTCTCGAGGAGACCGTCCGGCTGCTAAACCCTCCCTGCATTCAGTAGAAAAAAGCGGGAGCAGCATACCGGATTCCTGTACCTCGGGAAACGGCATATGCAGCAGCAGACCATTATATAACCGGAACTTCATGGCAACATGTTCCTGAAAAGCTTCTATTTTTTCCATATCAGGGATTATACCGGAATGAGGCAAGAAACGCTACATATCTGCATGTCTGCTCATCACTACACACTTTTCGCAGGGTATGCTTTACTCACAGGCGGGCAAAAAAAGCCCCGCATATAGCGGGACCATATCCT
>CAZANF010000019.1:0-19102 GCA_964486425.1 uncultured Spirochaeta sp.
GGCACACAGACCCCGGAGCAAACCGCGGGCCGGCGGGAACAGGCCGTTCTTTTTGTGCAGATGAGCCGCTACGAGACCTTCGGGATGGCATTGGCCGAGGCGGCTGTGTGCGGGCTGCCGATTATTGCAACCCGTGCCGGTGCTGCCCAGGAGATTTGTGATAGCGGGGCCGCCGTGCGTCTTGTCGATTCGGACGCCGGACAGCTTGCCGGGGTATTGGCTGAGGTGCTGCAGGATTCCCGTAATCACATCCAAACCCTGTTTCCAGCAGAATCCCGCGGTGGGCAACCCCTTTTTTCTACCTGGGCCGAAACGGCTGCCGGGCTGTATCGGGATCTCACACAGGCGACAGTTTCAGCGGCAAAGGGAGACGGGCATGGAGCTTGAATTGCGGTACCAGGTCTGGGGAAGATGGAACGCCGTTGCCCAGTTGCTGTTGAGTGCCACCGTAGGTATCGTCGTGCTTGCCGGAATCCGGTCTTCGGCAATGGCCGCTGCAGCCGCAGCACTGCATATGACCGCCCTGGCAGGTCTGCTTTTTTGGGTGCGCAGAGAGGGGCGGAAAAAGGGGTATTCCGTACGGCTTCAGCCAGCCGACTGGATAACCCTATTTCGCTTCGCTATAACAGCGGCGATTGGAACGGTGCTGGCGCTTGAGGTTTCCCATTCCGGGTATCTGGTCGTGATAATGGGTACCATAGCTACCATACTGGATGCAGTCGACGGCTGGGTTGCCAGACGCTGCGGACCGACCAGGTACGGCGCCATTATGGATATTGAAAGCGATGCCGGAATTATTCAGATCGGGGTTGTCGGAGCGGTTGCCGTACTGGAAGCTCCGGTGTTTTTACTCGTCATCGGCGCATGGCGCTATATCTATGTGTTAAGCATTCCGTATCCGCGGAGTCCCCTGCCGGCAGGTTTTCGACCGGTAATGCGGATTATCGGAGTAGCAAGCATTATCGGGATCGGGTTCTGGTATCTTGCGTTTGTTCCGCGCCCGCTTGCGGCATGTATCGCCGGTATTACGGTTGTACTGCATTCGATCTCGTTTCTGTTGACCTATTATTTCCAGTTGAGCGCCGGCGCCACAGGAGAAACCATACATGCGCAGTAGTGAACTGTCGGGAATCATGCGCTCGGTGATTATGTACTACGGCAATCCCCTGTACCTGCTCCGAATGCGCCGGTTTTACCAGCGTTGGATACGCCCTGGTGTACTGGCATTCGATATTGGGGCGCATATCGGCAACCGCAGTGCGGTGTGGAGCAGTATGGGTGCTGAAGTGGTGGCGATTGAACCACAGCCGCAGCTGCAGTGGGTACTGCGTGGTATCCGCCGCAGTACCGCCGTCCTGCCGGGACACGGAGAGATGAAAATTGTAGACAAGGCGGTTGGTTCCTGTGCGGGGCACATTACCATGGCGGTTTCGTCCCGTCATCCTACCGTATCCAGTGTCGATTCAGGCTGGATCCGGCAGGCTGCCGCTACCGCAGGTTTTCGCCGGGTGCATTGGGATACCCCGGTCCAGGTGGAATCTACTACGCTTCAGGATTTGATTACTCAGTACGGGAATCCTGGTTTTGTAAAGGTAGATGTCGAAGGAGCTGAACAGGACGTACTGTGTACTCTGCGTCAACCGTTAAGGGCTTTGTCGTTTGAATTCCTGCCTGGTATGAAACACCGGGCTTTGGGCTGTATAGACCTGCTGGAAAAGCTTGGTGAATACCACTATGCATTCAGTGCGGCAGAGCAGCTTCGGTTTGTACACCGCAAATGGCTTGATGCGGCAGAAATGCAGCGCTATATACTTGCCCGGGAGGATCATAGGGCATCTGGCGATATCTATGCCGAACTTCATGAGGACAGGGAGATATGATTGCTTCACAGGGGGTCTGGAACCGCAGTTTTTCGCTGTTGTGGATTGGTCAACTGGTCTCCAATCTCGGCAACAGCGTCTTTCTTATCGTTATGCTTCTGTATGTACAGCAGATTACCGGCTCCCCGCTGCGTGTGGCAATGGTGCAGATCGCAGCATTTCTGCCGGTCGCTCTGCTGGCCGTGTTTTCCGGACGCGTTGCAGATCGCTTCTCCAAGCGTACGATTCTTGTTCTGAGTGATGTGCTGCGCGGATGCGCAATGCTGATTCTGGCGCTGCTGCTTTTACTTTATCCGGGTAACTCCTATTACATGCTGATTGCTGCATCCCTCGCAGTCGGGATTGGATCGGCTTTTTTCGCACCGGCAGTACAGGCTTTCCTCCCGCATATTGTCCATGATATTCACCTGGATACCGCTAATGCCCTGCGGGCGGGCAGCCTGCTGATTACTGCTGTTATCGGGAATCTCCTCGGAGGGATACTCTACGCAGCTGTTGGAACCGGCGTGGTGCTGGCACTTAACGGCATAAGCTTTCTGCTGTCGGCCTTCAGCGAATACCGGATTCTCGAGCCGGGACACGGTAGTGTGCATACCGGCTTGGGTAATCTGCAGGCCGGCCCCGCCCCGGCTGGTTTCGAGCACCCCGGGTGCGCGCAAGTCGTCGTTGGCCAGGCCGTCGCCGGGCAGGCTGTCCCCGGGCAAGCCGTAGCCGGGCAGGCCGATGAGGTTCATATCCCGGCAGCCGAAGGCCTCAGCCGCGCCTCAAACCGCCGCGCCTCCAGCCGTAATGCCAACAGCCGTAATGCCAACAGCCGCGCCTCCAGCCGTAATGCCAACAGCCGTAATGCCAACAGCCGCCGTGCCGGCCGATTGACCCCGCAGGAACGCGCAATGGTGATAATGCATGTCTGCTTCACAGCGACCTATCCGGCCATGGTTGTTGCCATGCCTTTTTATCTGTCCAGGGTACTGGGGCGTTCGGAGGTTTGGCTCGGGGTGCTGGTCTCTCTGGCCTTCTGCGGCAGTCTGTTCGGGTTTGCAGCCATGCGTCGCAGCAGGGTGTCGGCCGTCATCAGGCTGCGGATTGCCTTTGCTTCGGTTGCCGCTGCCCTCATCGGACTTGCGGTTACCCCATCGCTTACCGGTGCCGCGGCTGGGTTGGCGGCCGCCTGCTTGTATCTGCCGGTTTTTGGGGCCGCAGGGGCGGTTATTTATCTGCATGTCGTTGGCAGGGTGCAGTCGGACAGTCGACAGCCAGGGCGGGTCTTTGGAATAATCGAGGCATGGGCGGCGATAGCTACCCCCATCGGCTATGCCGTTGGGGGAGTTGCCCTGGAGTTCGGCAGCGTACAGCCGGTACTGGCGCTGCTTTCGCTGCCGTCGCTGTGTATTCTCCTGTGGGTACCCCGGTTGTTTCATGGAGCAAAAAATGGTGAGGTAAGGGTATGATTGATTTTCTGCGTTATCTGGATTCGAAATTTCATGTCGATGAAACAGCCCTGCATCGCCCAAGCTTTGAAGCGATGCTGCAACAGCTGCCGGTACAGGGGGATATACTTGAGGTCGGCGGGGGATCCGGGGCAATGCTGCGCAGGTTATCGACTGCGGATCGATTATCCCAGCTGAACTACACCATATGTGACCAGAACCCGGTACTGGTGTCTGCAGTTGGCAAACGCTTTCCCGGGGTTGATTGCCGTTGTGGTGATCTATTTATGCTGGATTTCGGCGGTCGGCAATATGATATGGTGATCGCACAGGCGGTGCTGGATGTCATCGATATGGAGCAGGGCCTTTCCCTTTTTTCGCGTATACTGCGGTCCGGCGGCTGCCTGTATGCACCGATTACCTTCGACGGGATTACCGAGTTTACCGCTCCATCCGATGAAACAGGAGTGGATTCGGGGCTCGACAGCCGCATTATCGAGGAATATCATCTTTCGATGGATGAGCGGATGGTAAACGGCAGGCCTTCGGGAAGCCGTTTTGCAGGTCGCCGTCTGGCACATCTTGCTTCTCGTTATGGATTCAGTCTGATTTCGCAGGGGGTTTCGACATGGCAGGTACAGCCGGAAGACGGAAACTATGCGAATGACGACGCCTATTTCCTGGAGGCTATTCTGGCCATGCTTGAAGATTCCGTCGGCAATCGAATAGTGAAGGGCCGAACCCGTCTGACCCGTATGGAACTTGATACATGGCTGTACCAGCGGCACAGTCAGCTCAAGGCCGGCCGCCTGGGGTTTACTGCGCGGCATCTTGATCTGCTGCTGGTGCTGAACACTTCCTCGAATCCTATCCATGCACAAACTTGTACTGATCGGGACGAAGGTACCTTGACAGCTCATCGGTAATCGCCTGACGCATCTCCCCGACAGCTGATTCCTGGTAGCTCGCCAGGCCGTCTTCCACCTGGAAAGGGTGATACAGGATGGCCGAGTCGCTGCGCGCCTCCCGCAGCTTCTTCAGAAAATCGGCGCCGAGCCGGAAAACCCCGTAACTCAGCTGTTCAATCTGCTGCGGATCGAGGCGGCGGAATGTCTGACGAATGCAGTCGCGGTAGAGTTCCTCCCAGCCCGGCACCCGGATTATCGGATCCAGACACAGCCGAACCCGCCAGCCCTCCTGCAGGGCAAGCCTCGCCGCTGTCAGCCGCCCGTGAAAGGATGCAGTACCTCGTTCATGCTCGGCTGCGATGGAGGAAGGGGACAGGGACCAGACCAGCAGGACATTCTGCGGAGGGCCGCCAAGCTCGGCTGCAATTCGCCGCAGACTTGGGTAGGCTTCACTCTTGGTCCGGATTTCTATCGTAATATCACTATGGCCGGCAGCAGAGCGGATCCAGTCTGCGCATACTCCAAGATCATCCTCCATCGCCAGGAGATCAGTCAGATAGGAGATGCTCAGGTACAGCGGCTGCCGCTGTGCAGCCTCCAGGGCCTCCTGAGCGGCCTCGTCGTGGTTTACAAAATATAAAAGATGCCCGGAACTGTGCATTCCCTGAAGAAAGCAATAATCGCAGTTGTAGACACAGTTGCGCACCGGGTCCACAAAATGTACCGGTATCGTGCGATGAAAGCTGTCCACTCGCTCTGTTGCCTCATACAGGCGTATAGGCTCCTTGCGCGCCAGTATAAGGGCCTGCGCCTGCTTCTGCACCTGGAAACGCTGTCCAGGGCGGTTAAAGATATCCTTGTAGCTGGAGATCTCTGTTTGCGGAAGATGAGCAAACCGCGAGCGGAGCGCTGCCACACGCGGTTCCGAGCGTACGGCCTTTTCAATATATAGTCGGTATATCTTCATGTTTCAGGTCTCCAGATTTTCCAGCCGGGTGAAAAGCTGCATCAGCAGAGAATCACGCCTGGAGCGCTGCAGCTGCCATGTCTCCATGGGGATGAGCTCGGAGATCCGTGGACTGTAGGCGCGGGTACGCACCCGCAGTTCAGTCAAGCGAGTCTTTGCAATTCTGGCCTCACTGTGCGTCAGCCGTGCTGCTGTACGCAATTCATTCAGTTCGGCGCGGTCTGTTTCATCCAGCGCGAAACCCGGCAACTGTGCCGCCTGCTGTTGTGCTTCGGTCATTTCAAGAACCTCCTTCAGGCTGGAGGACGGATTAGTGCCGTTAGCCGGCAGGCAGCAGACGAGTAACTGCTGGGTCTGCAGGAGAGGGGTAAATCCCTGCAGCAGGGCAGCCAGACCTGGGGAACTCAGGTCCCCGACGAGCTCCATTTCCGGAAGCGCTCCTGGTATCAGCAGATCCGGATACCAGGAGGAGCCGTTGTTCATGTGTACCGCCGGCACCGCATGAGCGCAGGTAATCCCGTTCAGCTGCTGCAGGTATAGATATTGCACTTTTTCGGGGTGCTGCATCCTGCCGTGCAGGAAGCCCGCCGAGGCTGTAATCCGGTCGGACGGTGCAAAAACCGCAAGCAGTTCGCTATCTGCCAGATGTATCTGCACCTTGGGAAGAGCGATATCAGCTGAAGGAAACCGGCGGCTGCAGGAGGCGTTCCACTGCTTTACCGATTTCAGCACTGCAGTGGAGTCGCAGAAGACAATAATCATACGGCTGCAGGATGTTCGCCGATTAATAGCGGACCGCTGTCCATCCCGTTTCCGGGGTCTTGCTCCATCAGACCGCTTATCTGCATACGGTAGAAACGGTTACGCACGGGAACGGAACCATCGGTCATCCGGAAGTGTACCGGACAGTAGTGTTCTCCATAGCCCTGGGCGGATCCGTCCTCAAATACCTTCTCCACAAGTACGGTCTGCTCGCAACCAATCAATCCCTGCCGGTATGCATGTTTGGCAGCAGCGGACAGGTTCTGCAGTACTTCTATACGACGTTTTTTTTCCTTGGCCGGCAGGTGTCCCGGCATGCGCTCGGCGCGTGTCCCGTGACGTTTTGAATATGGAAACAGATGCACATGGCCGAATTGGTTCTCGCGAACGGCAATACAGGTGCGTTCAAAATCCTCTTCGGTCTCACCGGGAAACCCGATGATGATATCAGTGGTAATGTTGAAACCGGGATATCGCTTGCGCAGTTCCGTGCATATCCTGTGATATTCATCGTAGCTGTACATACGCCGCATGTGCAGCAAAATCCGTTCTGAACCACTCTGCAGACAGAAATGCAGATGTGGACACATTTTGGGATGTCCCAGTATATCCAGAAATCGATCGTTCAGCTGATCCGGCTCCAGGCTTGAGATCCGTATGCGGAAATCTCCCGGCGTCTCAAGAATAGCCTCGACCACATCGGCAAAATCTTTTCCCTCCCAGGAGTAACGGCTCATATTCACCCCGGTCAGCACGATTTCCCGGTATCCTGAGGTATACATTTGTACAACATCGGAGAGAATATCCGGCAGCGGGCGACTGCTGCCCCGGCCGCGTACAAAGGGAATAATGCAGAAGGTGCAGAAGTTGTCACAGCCGTCCTGTACCTTCACCATTGCCCGGGTATGAAAGGTCCGCTGGGCAACCTCATAGCTGAAAAGACCCTCCGGCAGTGAATTGGGATGTACGACTTCGCCATTGAAATGTCCATTTACCAGATCGAAGATATGCGCCTTGCGCACATTCTCGACGGCGTAGGTAATTCGATCAGAGGATTCCATTTCCTCGCGGTGGCTGTCCACGAAGCATCCGGTAATTACGGTAATTGGAGAAGATGTCGTACGATTGACGGGCAAAACATCGGCCTCGGTTTGTATCCCGGCAAGTCTCACAGCCTTGTTAATGGTATTGCGGCTCTTCCGGTCGGCTTTATTGGTGACCGTACAGGTATTGATAATATAGCAGTCCGCTGGTTCGCTGAAGTCCACTACTCGATACCCGGCCCGCAGAAAGCGGGACGCCAGTGAGTCGGTCTCGTACTGGTTGAGCTTGCAGCCGAGTGTGTCGAAGGCAATCCGTTTCATAGAGCGTGATGGTAGCTTTATTGACTGAAAAAATCAAGATTAGCCGGTGAAGGGCAGGCTGTCTTGTTCTATCGTCTTAGCTATAAGCCTATCCCCCAAAAAAAAGGAGAGCAGCCTCAGCCGCTCTCTTCAATTCAATCCGCAATAACTGTGCTCAGTCGGATTACTGACCCTCTACATACTCGCGCAGCCAGGTCAGAGCCGGGCGTTCCGCTCCGTTTTCTTCCATGAGGTAGGCTTTATGGCCTGTTCGCCACATGCCGACTTTCCACCCCCAAAGCGTTATACCTTCAACCAGCGGATGGTCCCAAAAGATTGGAAATACTCGCTGGTATTCTGCCAGCTGCTGGGCATCGGTCAGACCATCAATGTCCATCTCTGTAATCTGGATCGGAAGTTCTGCCTGGGACACTGTTTCCAGACTTCCGGAAATAGAGTCTGAGTTTGACACAAGCGAGAAGGCATGTCCCTGCATTCCCACTGCATCAATAAGGTCTCTCTCCTGGAGTATCTCAATCAATTCGAGATACCTTTGGGCATTGCTCGCGTTGCCAAGGATACCATAGTCATTAATCATCAGAGTGGTATCGGGAAATATCTCTCGGGCCAGGGTAAAAGATGTTACGACCCAGTCCCAGCCGGTTTCACCTTCACCGCCTAATGCCTCCATATAGTTCCCCTCACCAGGACTGTCCGGCGGATCGTGCAGGGGTTCATTTACTACCTCCAGATAGTCGATATCGGGATACCGTTCAGCAACCAGGGTGAACCATTCGCGGATCTCTTCCAGCTGCTCTTCGGCGGGCAGGTCATCCATCCAACGCGGCTGCTGGTTCCCCCAGATCAGCACATGATAGCGGAACGGATAGCCGTTGTCTTTAGCCAGGGAATAAGCATTATCCAGCTGTGCCCAGTTCATTTCATCCCTGGTGGGCTCGACGCTGCCCCATTTTCCTGCATTTTCCGGGGTAACCTGGTTCCAGTACTCGGTGAAACCCGGCAGCTGGCTTGAACTGTAGATGTTCCCGAGGAATTTATCTGCGTCCCGGGCAATCGGTTCATAGGTAACATCAGGAGGAGTTGCAGTAACTGCTTCCTCTGCGGCCGGTTCGGTCATTCCTTCCAGACCCTTGTCCAGAGCCTCTACGGTAAAGAGAAGGTCCTCGCGGGCGAATGCAAACTTATCTATATCCAAACCGTTTTCCCGGCCGCCGATCTGAAAGGTAACTTCAAGATTATCAGGCTCTACAGTGAACTGAATGGGAGGAGCACTCTGGTACACATTCTTGGAAATGTTCAACCACTTCCATACTCCGTTGCCTTCAACCCCAGAACCCTGAACAAGTTCCCCGGGCTCTGAAAAACCGCCTGCTGCAAAGCCGTTCATCACCAGCCAGTCGTTTTCCTGAGCATGGTAAAACTCACCGAAGCCGTTGCCGATAAAGAAACTGTCATCATCGTAATCCGCCGGACCCACTCGCAGGCGAACATACAGATCATATGTTCCGGCCTGGGGAAAGGTAACAGTATAGGTTACCATTCTTCTTCTTCTTCTTCCCGGGTACCCGGCAGCACCGCTGGTCTCGTTATAATCAGTACTGATGGAGATGTATTCTACCTCGTTCTCTTGGTCAGTAAGGATTTCAAACTCCGAGCCAACCTCTCCTGATTCAGCTTCCACAATAATTGGTTTCGTGGCTCCTTCCTGCTGCCCATCCTGTGCGCCTGTGGCACAGCTCATTAACAGGCCTCCAAGAAGAGTGACGCAGACTACTGCTGCGGTTAATACAACCTTTCTGTGAAAATACATAGATTTCCTCCTAGATATCGCATCAAATATCTTCCATCGGATAAATTGATGTAGCAATAGTACTTTAGTTGTATCTGGAGGTAGTACAAATGCATGAGAGAAAGACGTGATTGTCACAGGAGCTTGCGGATGATACTGCAAGCTCCTGTGGAAGAGTGCTCCCGCAGCGTTATGCGGGAAGGTCCACAGCAGGATTCCTAATTCGTCATTGGCTCCTCTTCCATCATGGGATCCTCCTGCATCATTGGATCCTCTTCCATGAATTCACTATCTACCGGCTCACAAGCGGCCAAAGCGAAACCCAACACGACAGCGGAAATCAGTAACGTAAGCATTTTTTTCATAATGCAAACCTCCTTTGTGGTATTGAGGATAATCTACTTGGAGAGTTTCCGGTTTCTGTGCAGGATTTGTAAAGGTTATGTAAAACCTTACGCTGCTTTTATTGTAATCCATACCAGTATTGCAAAAATGCTCGCATCGGCAAAGAAATGAAGTATCCACGGGACAAGCATACCTTCAGACCGGTGCCAATGATAAAGCCATAACAGCCTGCTAATACTGCACCAATTGCTCCCCGTGGAAAACCGGGAAGACGAGATTTTTATAGCGAGTTGACAATATATGAAAATCACTATACTTTCATTTTTATGAAGAAAGATACACGTGCACAGTTGTTGTTTATACTGGGGTTCCTGGCCTTTTGGGCTAACGGGGATAATTATGCAGCAGCACCATTGCTGGTTAGCATTGCTGCCGATATGGGGCTTGCGATCAGCCAGGCCGGCCTTACCGTTACCGCCTATATGCTGTCCTTCGGGCTGTTTACCATTCTGTTCGGCCCGCTGTCGGACAAGTTCGGCAAGGGGCGCATCATTATTACAGCTGCCTTTGGTACCGCAGTCTTTTCTATTTTAGGCGGGCTCAGCACCAATTTTCCTATGCTGGTTGCCTTTCGCTCCTTTAATGGCGCGTTTGGTGCCGGTATATTCCCGGTAACCATGGCCTTGATCGGCACCCTGTATAACGATGAAGAACGGCATGAATCAATTGCCAAGGTGATGGGCTTCATGTTTCTGGGCGGCGCCTCTGCGACCCTCATCGGCGGTTTGCTGGCCCAGTTCAGCACCTGGCGGGCAGTGTACATTCTCTATGGCGCTGCAGAACTGCTGCTGACTCTGGCGGTTGTCCGGTTAATCCCCAGGGAAGCAGTTTCGACCGAACCTTTCAGCCTTACACGTTCCTATCGGGCTGCATTTCGGCGCCCGGCTCTGCTAATGCATGTTGTCACCATCTTTTTTGTCGGCTTTGCCGTGTTCGGCAGCTTTTCCTACGCAGGGCACTACGTCCAGACCATTACCGGCTATCCGATACTTCTGGTCGGGGTCATTATCACTGCCTTCGGACTCGGTACGGTTGCTGCCGGCCGGCTGCTGCCGAAAATCCGCCCCCGTCTGGATGCGGCTTTTCTGCCCGTCCTCGGAACTGTCGGAGCCGCCTCGCTGCTGCTGGTCATGTTGACCGGTCTGCTGCTGCCAAATCCTGTCACCGCCTCGCTGTTGCTGTTATTCGGTTTTTTTGGCTTCGGTATTGCCTTTGTCGCTCTGCAGTCCACCCTTATTATGGGCGTACAGAAACAGTTGCCTGCTATGCGCGGAACGGCCATGTCCATGGCCAGTTTCGGCATGTTCGTCGGCGGGGGAGTCGGCACCCAGATTAACGGTCGAATTGTCGCAGCGGGGGCCGAACCCATCATTTATGCCCTTGGAGCTGTCTTGCTGTTTACAGCCGCTATTGTCACTGGTCTGCGGATGCAGAGGATGATCCGTTTGCAAAAAAAGCTGGCAGCTCAGGCGGCGTGATTATCTTTTCAGAAGACTCTTTTAAGAAAATTGTATAGCGCTTGCCATGCGTGTATGTTAACATTAGACATATATCAATAACAGTGAGGGCAGAATGTGACAGAAAACATTTACAAATCCGGTAAGCAGCGGGTCCTTTCCGGATCCGAGCATTCTGCGTGTAGGAGATGATTACTACACCGTGCACAGCTCTTTTGTGTATTTTCCAGGGGTTCCCGTTTTCCACAGCAGAAATCTTGTCGACTGGGTTCAGATCGGGCATGTGCTTGACAGGCCTGAACAGTTGATGCTGAAGGGCATACGGGCGAATGGCGGGATTTATGCTCCTACGCTGCGGTACAGTAACGGCACATATTATATGATCACGACTAGTGTCGATGGTATCGGAAACTTTTATGTAACCGCGACCGACCCGGCAGGGCCCTGGTCCGATCCGATAATTGTTGCAGAGCCTGGGATAGATCCCTCCCTGTTCTTTGATGATGATGGAAAAGTCTACTATACACAGCACGTAGGGCTCGGCGACGGATATATCGGTCAGGCTGAAATTGATATCAGGACAGGAAAGCTCAAGGGTCCCCTGCAGAATATCTGGAGCGGTATCGGATATGAATGGCCCGAAGGCCCGCATCTGTACAAGATAGACGGGACCTATTATCTCCTAATTGCCGAGGGTGGAACCAGCGTAAACCACATGATAACGGTCGCCCGCAGCAGTTCGCCCATGGGTCCGTTCGAATCATTCTCCGGAAACCCGATATTTACCCACAAGGATGAACCGGATAATCCCTACTACGCGATAGGGCACGGTGATATCGTAGATTCTCCGGACGGCTGGTGGTTAGTCTGTCTCGGTGTCAGGAACAGCAGTCCTCAGCTGGGCAGAGAGATGTTTCTTACTCCCATCGACTGGAAAGACGGATGGCCGGTGAGTGTCACCGACGGATATGTCCGGGAAGAGCTGCCTGCGCCGGACTTTGGAGAATCCGTTCTTACCACCAAATCCGTCCGTGAAGATTTCGATCGGGACACTCTCCCGGCCGAATGGAGCTATGTCAGGAACCCAAACTATCAGAATTACTCCCTCACTGAACGCCCCGGTTTTCTGCGTCTCAAGGGATCGGAAGTATCATTAGGGGAAGAAGACTCTCCGACCTTTCTGGGGATTCGGCAAAAGCACGCCGAAGCACGGATAGCGGCAAGGTTCGACTTCATACCGGAATCGGAGAATGAAGAAGCCGGGCTGTGTATCCGGTCCACCGACTCCTACCGAATTGACTTTGCCTTGCGGCTTGCGAAGGGAAAACGGCATGCTGTTCTCCAGAAGGTCTGGAACGATGAAAAAGAGATAATCGGCAGTATGGAAGTTCCGCAAACCGGTGAGGTTACTTTAGAAATTGCAGCCTCTAAAGGGGAGTATGCTTTTTCCTGCACGAGTGATGCGGGTGATTCCAACCTGATCGGGAGAGTCGATGCATCGAGCTATACCTACGAGAAGACACGCAGTTTCATGGGGGTTGTTATCGGCGTCTATGCCTCCGGCAACGGAAAACCCAACACACATCCTGCAGATATAGACTGGTTTGAGTATGAAGGGATTGAAAAATAGGAGGGCGACTTATGGATCATAATCTGCAGCAGGGGTTAAATCCGTATCTTCCCTCCTGGGAGTACATTCCGGACAGTGAACCTTATGTGTTTGACGGCAGGGTATATATTTACGGATCTCACGATCGCTTTAATGGTCATGCCTACTGCCTGAATGACTATATTTGCTGGTCCGCTCCCGTTGATGATCTACGAAACTGGCGCTGTGAGGGAATCATTTATCGTAAAACGGATGATCCTCTCAATCCCGACGGAAGAATGTGTCTCTATGCTCCAGATGTCACCGTGGGTCCCGATGGCAGATATTATCTCTATTATGTTCTGGATAAGGTTCCGGTCGTTTCCGTTGCAGTGTGCGATACCCCGGCGGGAAGGTTTCAGTTTTACGGATATGTGCAATATCCGGATGGAACCCGACTTGGTGAACGTCCCGGAGATGAACCGCAGTTTGACCCGGGAGTACTCACCGAGGGAGATAAAACCTTTATGTATACCGGCTTCTGCGCTCCGGGAGACACAAGCAGAAGCGGCGCGATGGCAACAGTACTGGACAGTGATATGCGCAGCATTATCACGGAACCAGTGATAATCGCTCCCAGCGAGCCTTACAGCAAAGGCTCCGGATTTGAGGGACATGAGTTTTTCGAAGCCTCCTCGATTCGGAAGATCAATGATACGTATTACTTCATCTACTCTTCAATTGTCATGCATGAGCTGTGCTATGCCACAAGCAAGAACCCCACCAGCGGTTTTTCATATCGCGGGGTAGTGGTGAGCAACAACGATCTACATATCGACAGCTATAAACCAGCGGAAAAACCTGCGTATTACGGCGGGAACAACCATGGCAGTATTATCGAAATTGATGGGAAATGGTATGTGTTTTATCATCGGCATACCAACGGATCCAATTTCTCCCGTCAGGGCTGTGCAGAAGCACTGGAAATTGATAAAGACGGTACCATACACCAGGCACAGATGACATCATGCGGATTCAATGGAAAACCCCTGGCAGGCAGAGGGCAATACCCTGCATATATCGCATGCAACCTGTTCTGTGATACCGAAGCGCTTTATTCCCCTCCCAATGCGTACATGGACAACCGATTTCCAATTATCACCCAGGATGGAAAGGACGGGGATACGGATCCCGGCTATATTGGCAACATGATGAAATCCGCAACGGCCGGTTTCAAGTACTTTGACTGTGAAAACGTTTCCGGCATTGCACTGTCTGTCCGGGGATACTGCAAGGGGCCTTTTGAGATTATGACTTCCCCGGATGGTCCTGTGCTGGGAACAATCACCGTGGATTTCACGAATGTCTGGACGGAATATTCATCCGATATTCCGATTCCGAACGGAACCCAGGCAATCTATATCCGGTTCGCCGGCGAAGGTATTGCAAGTCTTGCTTCCTTCACCCTGAAATAGCGGAAACGACCTCAGTCCAGACTTTGCAGAAATGCCTTGAGCTCGCGAATGAAAACAGGAAACCCGTCGAACCGGATGAGATGTCCGGCTTCGGGAACCTGGACTGTTAACGTATCCGGCTTGAGTTCCTTTACTCTGGTTATGACGTCCGGAGTTACAAAACCGCCCTTTTCAGGCTCTCCCGAGAACAGCAGCAGCGGCTGCGAGAGATTCGGGAGTTCTTTCTTCCAGTCAGGCTCCTTGCGATACATCTTCTCCGAGATACTATCGATGATTTCCGGATCCAGCTGTTTTTTTGATTCGCACATTACCTGGATAAGCTCCGGCGGCCAGGAAGGATTGTCTCGTGTGTACCCTTCAATAAGCTCCTTCAGTGGAATGCTGGGAAGGGATCTTGCCCATTCTACAATCGGATTGTCATCGGCAGACTCATTGGGCTTGGCTTTGAAGGGTTCACCTGTCCACTAGGGAGGATCCTCAAGAAAAAGCGCCCGGGGAATGTGCGGAGACCGGACAGCAAACTCAAAGGTAACCGCAGCCCCCATGGAATGCCCTCCGACAACAGGGCGCTGCAAATCAAGCTGCTGTATAAGTTCAGCCAGGTCTGCAGCCATATCAAAACGATCACCGTCTGCTGCCCTGGCGGATAACCCGTGTCCCCGCATATCCGGCATAATTACATCAAACTGATGCTCCAGCTCCCGGGCAACGGGAAGCCAGCAGATACCGCTGTCGGAGAACCCATGAACGAGTACCAGGGCGGGTTTCTCCCCGCTGCCGGTGCGGTAGTAATTCAGTTTCATATTATGTACTTCTACATAATCATTCTTCCAGTTAACTGCAGTATTCATTCCACTCATAGTATAATACCGGGTCTGTTACGGCAATCATATTGATCCCTGTGTATGATTTCCATGCATTGACTTCGTCTCCGCTTTACCGTAGTCTTCCCGGACATTGGGATTCCCCGTATTTACTTCTTTCTGCCCGGCATCTATGAATCCAAAAGTGAGGAAATTTGACCACATTTAACGACCTCGGGCTTGTCCCGGCTCTGCTCGATGCTATTAGCGCGCGCGGTTTCGAGACCCCGACTCCTATACAAGCCGAAATGATTCCCTTTCTTCTGAATAATAACCAGGACGTAACCGGACTGGCGCAGACCGGTACCGGCAAGACCGCGGCATTCGGTCTTCCGATCCTTCAGAAGCTTGATCTTGAGGACCGCACCACACAGGCACTCATTCTAGCACCTACACGGGAACTCGGGATGCAGGTCTCGCGTGAGATTGCCGACTACGGCAAAAACCTGAAAGGGCTGCGCACCGCTACCGTGTACGGAGGAGCCCCATTTGGCCAGCAGATCAGGGATTTGCGCGCCGGGGCACATATTGTCACCGCAACCCCCGGGCGACTGAAGGATCTTCTTGATAAGGGAATTGCCGACCTTTCAAATCTCCGGTTTCTGATCCTGGACGAGGCCGACCAGATGCTCGACATGGGGTTCAAGGATGAACTCGATGCGATACTTGAGGCCGCAAGTCCGGAGCGACAGACACTGCTTTTTTCCGCGACTATGCCTCGTGAGGTAGCGCGTATCGCCTCAAGATACATGAATAATCCGCACGAGATTGTCTCCGGCGACCGGAACAAGGGGACCAGCAATGTGTCGCATTACTACTATCGGGTACATGCGAGCGACAAGTATGCTGCGCTCCGCAGGCTGATAGATGTGCAGACCGGCATGTATGGTATTATTTTCTGCCGGACACGTGAAGCGGTAAAGGAAGTAACCCACCGGCTTTCCCGGGACGGGTATGCAGCCGATGCGCTGCACGGAGAGCTCTCGCAGATACAAAGAGATTCGGTAATGCGGCGGTTTCGTGAAGGTAATCCTGCCCTGCTGGTTGCAACCGATGTGGCTGCGCGCGGGCTTGATGTAGATGATCTGAGTCACGTTATTCATTATGACCTGCCGGACGAGATTGCTTCCTACACCCATAGAAGCGGGCGTACCGGCCGTGCCGGCAAGACCGGTTCTTCGCATGCGCTTGTGCATCTCCGAGAGGGTCACAAGATTAGCCGGATTGAGCAGGTACTTGGACGCAAGATTGAGGAAGGAAAGATCCCCCGAGGCAAGGACATCTGCGACAGCCGCCTCCTTGAGCTTCTCGGAAGGGTAACCTCCATCGAGGTTAACGAGGAGGCGATTGCCCCGTATCTGCAATCAGCAAGAGACTCTCTCGAAAAACTCGACCGGGAAGAGCTGCTTCAGCGCTTCATATCAGTGGAGTTTAACCGATTTCTTGCCGAGTACGGCAATGCTCCAGATCTCAACCCTGCACCGCCGCCGGCCAAGTCCCGCCGCAGCGGGCTGCGTGACTCCGGGGACAAGGGGTTTCAGGGAAAAGGAAGCCCCACTGTTCCGATGGTTTGCCTGCAGATCAATCTCGGGCGGCGTGAAGGGGTGCTCCCGCCGCAGATCATTGGAATTATCAACCGGGCGACGCAGTCACACGACATCCGTCTTGGTCGAATTAACATAGATACGGAAACCAGCGAGATTCAGGTAGATGCGACTATGGCAGAGCGGGTTGAGAAATCGGTTGCAGGTTCCAGCTACCAGGGCAAACCGATTCGTGTGCAGCGGGTCGAAGGCAATAACAGCCGCAGCCCAAGGCCGGAGAAAAAAGGGAAGCAGGTAAAACCGGGGAAATCGGGCAAGCGTGGACCCCAGGGTCGAGACAGCTCAGGTCCCAGGAAGAAACGGACGACGGGCAAGTAGGGAAGTTCAGCTCCCCGCAGCATTCCCGGCTCAATTCGAGCGAGTAATGCTGCGGGGAATGGCCTTCTTCAGCTGCCGGGAAAAATTCACCATGTATACGGCGGCAAGAGCCAGCAGTCCGCCGATGATAGTGCTCAGAATGGGCTGTTCTCCGAGAATAAAGAAGGAGAAAAGCACGGCTGTAGCAGGAACCATGAAGGTGAAACTTGCCGCCCGATCAGCGCCAAGTTCCCGGACTGAGGCAAAATACATGCTATTGGCAAATACCCCGGCCGGCAGCCCCAGGTACAATGCATTGAGCCAGAAATCCCGGGTGTAAGCCGCCGCCCCTGCAAAACCGGAGAAAGGCAGCACAAGATTACCGCGAAAAAAGGCAAAAAGGCCGAGTTCAATGCTGGCCATACCGTAAAGATAGAACGAGAACTCAATCAGTCCCATGTCTTTTTGCAGCTTCCTGCTCATATTGGTCAATCCTGCCCAGAGCAGCGCGGCCACAACAAAAATAAAGCCTGTACTGTCTATCGCACCGGATGAAATAATCCTGCTGGTTTCCAAAAGGAGCATGCCGCCGAGGAGCCCCACAGACAGTCCCAATATCTGCATGGTGTGAATCCTGGTCTTGAAGGCAATACTGGATATACCAAAGGCAAAGAGTGGATTGAGGCAGGTAACAATTACCCCGGATTTTCCGGCAAAACCGCTCTGCAGCCCGAAAAAAAACAGAATATTATAGCAGCTGAGGATAAGAGAAGTCCCGATCAGCAGCAGAAGCTTTTCTTTTCCTATCGAGAATTGTTTCCTGCAGATAATCATTACCGCAAGGAAAACAATGGCTTGCAGAAAGAATCGCCAGAAGGCAGTCATTTCAGGTGCCATACTCAGCGAAATGAGTTTGGCCGACACCCATGAACCTCCCCAGAAACTCATAGCAACGAGCATCATCAGAAACATGAATGTGGTACGTGTCGGCGCATATTTCCCGGTCATCGGATCACAGTAGCGATATTTATGACCTTGTGCAATATTGAACTGTCGTGAGTCAACTGCATTGCAAACCATTATGACGATTTACGCTATTATATTACTTCATATGGATTAATCAGGGTACCAATTCTTTGTCACCTTTGTGGATCTTAATATTAGCCCGCATCTTACTTGCGCATCTCATAATTTCTGCTTCTTCTTTCCTGTCAAGCAAAAACAAGATTTCCATAAGGGGTAATAACTGACGTCTCATTGCTACTTTTTCTTTCAAAGTGTTATCGCCACCATACTCCAGAATTGCTGCTCTGAGCATGATATCATCTTCTAAACCTGCAAAGTCATAAGATTTATCAAGATAGCCCGCATCACCAAAGTCAATTATCCCCATTTCAAGATTCTCAGACAGAATGATGTTATTATATCCTAAATCACCATGGCAAAAAACCTGTTCTATACCATGATATGCTGACTTTTCCGGAAAGCTTGTTACAAGTTTGGTAATAATTTCAAGCTCGTCCTTACTGAAATATCTCTGTAATGACTGCTTTTTGGTATGAAACGAGTCTATGAACCATTCTATAATGAAGTTTTCGCTGTTTGGGCTATCCCCTTCATATTTTACTGAGTGAAGTATTTTAAGAAATTTGCCTACCTGAGTTCCTAATATAGTCTTCTGCTCTTCATTCAAATCATTAATGATTTCTGTCGAAATCGAATTGCCCATTATGCCAGTAAAACCTATATAGGAATTATTTTTTCCTATCCACGTAATGGATGGAATTTTAACATTAAATTTATATCCCTGTAATAATTTCAAGATTTTAATCTCATGGTCAAATTCACTTTGATATTCTTCATCTTTTACAAATTTAAAAACATAATTTCCTTCATTAACCATGTATACTCGGCTGGTCCATCCTGAATTATTTAAAACGATATGCTTATCATCATTCATCTGTAATGTATTTTTAATTATTTCTAACTCTTGATGCCTTTCCATATTTAGATAGTCCTTTCGCTTAGACAATTACCGTTATATTATTAAACTTATAATCGTGATGTATATCCGGTCAATTCTTGACTACTTTATTCAATATAAGCATTGCTTGCTATATTAAATTCTTCTTGCGTGTATGTATAATCCTTTTCCTTTTGAGAGAAAAGTTTATCAAATTCATTGGCATCTTTTGTGTTAAAATTGTACACATTACTATGCCGATATGTCCATTTATGATTCTGTAAAACATTTTTTTCAATCTCTAGAACTAATAAACTATATGGGAATCTGCCTTCAGAATTACTAACATT
>CAZANF010000020.1:0-7264 GCA_964486425.1 uncultured Spirochaeta sp.
CTATGTGTAGTGGACCATATAGATCCGCTGGTGTACAGTGTAAACGCCAAAGTACGATTCAGCTCGGTTGAACTTGTGATAAGCGCAAGAGATCTCTCCATGGAGTACCTGGGGTTTCTTTCGAGTATTCTGAACAAACCCGTTCTGTTTGTGTTCGGCAATCATAATCTGCAAGAGCTGCATCGGTTCAGAAAGGGAGTATCTCCCCGCACTCTGCCCAAATTAAGCCCGCAACTCGCACCAAATATGCGCCATTACTTCGGATCAACCTATATCGGCGGACGAGCAACCCGAATCAATAATCTGCTTATTGCGGGTTTGGGGGGGTCCAGGAAATATAACTCAGGGCTGAATCAGTTTACAGAAGCACAGATGTTCTGGAACATTGTCCGCATGACTCCCCGCCTGCTGTGGAATCGGGTTGTACATGGCCGCTATCTGGATATACTCCTGACCCATGCATCCCCCTATGATATTGGTGACAGACCGGATCCCTGCCACAGAGGCTTTAAGGTATTTCGCTGGTTCCTGCAACGCTTTCAACCCCGGTATATGCTGCATGGACACATACACCTGTATGATTTGAATGCAAAACGCATACATAAATTTCATAATACTACAATAATTAATGTATATGATCACTTTGTCCTCGACACGGAGGAAACCTATGAACAGTAGATTTCAGACTGAAGCATCTGATGACTTTAATAAAGCCCGGTCCAAAGAGGTATTCTCCCGTATTCTCAGCTTACTGAGATTAACCGATCACAGCCTGTTGTCTCTTGAAGAAGTTCGCCATCTGCTTAAGCCCAAAGGAGAATCCTATCGCGGCCTGCAGGTAGTGCCGATTGACAAGATCATCGGCAGTGAAGGCCGATATCAGGATTTTAACAAGAGATTTTTGCCCAAGCATGAGCATTTGAGAAATCGCTGGACACGGATCGACCAGGCGCATCTCAAAAGCATCATACTTCCGGCAATTCAACTGTATGAGATCGGGGGTGTCTATTTTGTGCGCGATGGAAATCACCGGGTCTCGGTTGCTGCCATGCAAGGGGTAATGGCCATTGATGCTGAGGTTATTTCATTGAGCTCCGAAGTAACCATTCATCCGGACATGACCAAGGATGATCTGCGTAATGCAGTAATTGAATATGAAAAAAAGCAATTCTACGAAACGATTCCATTCCGGTCTGCAGTTCCGGAGTTCGACCTCCGGTTTAGTGCTACCGGCCGTTATACAGAGATAATTCAGCATATCTACGGGCACAAGTACTACATCAACCAGAACTACACCGAAGAAATTCCAATGGAAACAGCCATTCGCTCCTGGTATGAGAACGTATTCCGACCAATCGTTGATATTATCATTGCAAATGGTCTGCTGAGCCGGTTTCCCGGACGAACCGAGGCGGATTTATATGTATGGACTGTCCGGCACTGGCATGAGCTTAAGGAAAAATACGGTGAAGCCTTTCCTGTTCAGCAGGCAATACTCGATTATTCAGCCCAGTACGGCAAGGATTGGCAGGTGCGTTTCAAGGAGCGGATGCAGATCATCATGAAGCGTCTGAAGGGCATATTCATTCATCGCTGAATATGCTGCAGCATATTACGGCTGTCTGCTGATAATAAATGGTCCAGTACGAAACAGGTAGCCTTTCCTCGGCACCAGGGTATTTACATAAACAGACAGCTCACCCCGCTCACCGGTTATGTTTGAAAATGGTATAACCGGATCCTCGATTGTACTTGAAGCTAAATGCCTGCCCCCTGCACTGTACACGGACAACCGATAAATTGAGTGATCACCCTGAATTTCTATCGTATCGTCATTATAGCGTATGGAAGGCTGCAGATCATCACTATTGTCGAGCTGCGGAACAGCATGCTCCCGCTCGACCTGAGCCCCTGAGTCATCTATGAGTACAGCACGGTATAATCCAGGCAGATCCTGCGATGAGTTTACCTTTATCCGCGGGATACTAATCCAGTTTTCGCCATTTTGATCAATATACTTCCACTCATCCCGGGAGCTCACCCAGTACAGATATTGCTGATCATGAATAAGGTACATTTCAGAGAGATCTGCAAAACCGTCCTCATCGGAAACCTGGGCATACGCAGCGAGCTCCCAGGATACTTCCTGTGAAGAGGGATTGAAGACCCTGACAGGATACAATTCGAGATAATCCATTCGTGGAGGAGCACCTGAGCATCCAATCAGCAGAATACCACAGCAGGCGACTACTAAACTTCGCATGGTAGGACAGTAGCACAGGCGGGTTCACTTGGCAATCTGCCGGATACATGAATAAGGCCGCCTTTTCAGGCGGCCTTATACGCAGTAAAGGGCAAAATTAATAGTTTTTGGAATTCTGCGCCTTGCGAATTTTCTTCTGGATTTTTCGTTCCATAGATTTCTTTTTCCGGTTACGGATAGTTGAAGGCTTTTCATAATATTCGCGCTTTTTCCACTCGCGAATGATACCTTCCTTCTCTACCATGCGTTTGAAACGCTTGATAGCCTTTTCCAGGTTTTCTGCATCATCAATCTTAATGTGAGCGATACGGACTCACCTCCCTTCAGAGTATAATTACCAATACGGCCACTCATTAATCACCGGTATTTTGCGATAATACTGCATCTCTGTCAAGTAAGGGGCTGTCTAAAAAATGATTCGGTTGAACAGGGACTGCTGCAACGCGGAGTTCCCAGTGAAGATGCGCACCGGTCGATACCCCGGTTGAGCCGACCTCACCCAGCAGATCCCCCTCTGCTACGATATCGCCCTGCTGAATATGCAGTGAATCCAGGTGGTAGAACAGTGAATATACTCCAGGCAGGTGTTCAAGTACTATGCTGTACCCGGTAATAAGCCTATCCTGAGCCAGCACAATTCTTCCAGCCCCGGGTGCCGTCACCGGAGTACCGGTCGGGGCTGCTAAATCCCATCCCCAATGAATGCTTTCAGCACTGGTCCCGTCGTCATAGAGAAAAACACGCTGATGAGCAAATGCACTGGTAACCCGATAGGATTGAGTCAACGGAACCGACAGGGTATCAAAATGAAAGAAACCATCGTCGGAAACTGTTGTGAGTATATCCCATAATTCCTCTGATTCCTTCTCGCGACGAGGATCTTCCGTACGACGAAGATCACCGACCTCCCTGGTCAGTTCTATCTCCTGCCGGGGAAAATCGCGATTATACACCTGCACATCAACAGAATTGCGCTGCGCCCCGGCGGAGTCCTCGGGTATGACCCGGATCTCATAGTCTCCGGCTGGTATATCAAAACGCAGCGGAAGGATGAAAAAGGTACCATCCTCTGCCGTGAAGGATTGGACACTGGCCTCCACCTTTCCTTCCGGACTTTGCAGTCGAACCGTATATGAGGCCGAACCGGCTTCAATTATCCGGCCACCAATGGCTCCACCCTGAGGATATCCGGCTTCAGTACGGCTTAATACGATACCGCCGGTATTATGCCCTGACTGTGCCGCAACATAGCTGCCGACAAATACACATAGAAGTAACGCAACACATCTCATAGTTTACACCTGCTTTGCGGATCGTTTGATATCCATGATAATCAACTGTGGAACAGTCTTGTTTTGATAGGTATTCTTCCCAAGTTGAAACACTGCGTCTACTGCATCTCCCCGACTGAAATCCTGATTCACCCGCTCAGCTGCATTCCAGAACATGGCCGGCCACTTGTAGCTAGATGTTCCCAGCAGCAGTTTTACATGCGATTGCTCGCCGCGACCGACGATATCCAGCTGTTCGATCTGCAGGTTCTTCCCCAGAAACAGCAGCGGTGCATGCTCCTGTCCGAATGGTCCGAAAACCGACACAACCGCCTCCAGGCCCGGTTCGAGATACTGGTGCGGCAGCTCGGCGTCGATTACCAATACCTCTTCTTTCTGCTCTGCCTCGGGAAAGGTAACGGCGGCCTGCTGCAGCCCGCGAAGCAGCTTCTCTACATTCTGTTTGGGGAAGTTAAACCCTGCAGCAAAATCATGTCCGCCCCAGTCGGTAAAAACATCCTCTACAGAGCGCAATATTGGTGTAACCGGCACACCATTGGCACTCCGCACCGAACCTACAGCATGATCTGCTACCTGGGTTACCACCGCACTCGGCACCTTCAGCATACGAGCCAGTCGCCCGGCCAGTATTCCGGTAACACCGCGGTGGATATTTTCATCAAATACAATTGCGAATTTATTATTGTAGTCTTCCAGACTTTTCCGTGCAGCCGGAAGAATGCGTTTCCAGGCATCAGCCCCGATCTTTTTCCGCTGCTCGTTCATTCCCCGTACCTGATCGGCAAGGGCCGCCACCTGTTCAGGATCGGTACTCAACAAGAGGCGTACTACCAGATCCGGCTGTCCCATGCGCCCGCCGGCATTCAGAACCGGGGTAACCTGCCAGGCAACCGTCTGGGAACTGAGCTCTACCCCGGACACACCCTGCAGCTCAAGTAAACGCCGCAGTCCCGGTCGCGTAGTATTCGCCAGCGCCCGCAAACCCACCTTTACAATAGTACGATTCTCGTTGCGCAGCGGCATCATATCAGCAATAGTTCCAAGTGCGGCAAGGTCCAGACCGGATTGCAATCTGCGTTCCAGGATCTCGTCTTTCCGAAAAACATAGGCACGGAACAATGCACAAAATGTATCAATTTCTTCTTCCGCACCGGAGAAACGCCGCTTGCGGCTCTTCTGCTGCATTCTGAGCAGGCTTTTTCCATTCAGCTGAGGGAACACCTTGGAAATCTCCTGCGAGGTTTCAACCAGCTGAAAATCCACACTATTGCCGAATACCCCTTGCAGCAGCTTTTTCTGCGGTTCCGCATCGTAAGCCAGTATCTGCTGGTCCTGTAAAAAGGAAAACAGCCGTGTATCCTGCACAGATACGACCCCGGGAACGAGAAAATCGCGTATGCGCTCGATTTCTACCAGATTATGCAGCTTTACAGCATCTACCACAACTGAATCGTTGCCGGGTGTTACCTGGATCAGACAGATCTGTTCCTTGTACCAGCTTGTCCGGGAAAAAAACAATGCCCAGGCGACCTTACCGGCAACACCACATCCGCACAACCCCTCAAAGGGATAGCCGCAATCGGGTACCTTGGGATTAATTATCGCCAAAGCAGGAGGTATCTCGTCCTGGATATTATGATGATCGATTACAATAGTGTCGATGCCCAGGTCTTCCGCACGACGGATTTCCTGTACATTGGTAGTTCCGCAGTCAACCGTAATTATCAATGTGCCGTTATCGGCTGCAAACTTCTCGACTGCAGCGATGGTAAGACCGTATGGATCATCTCCCATAGGGAGATCCCAGCGCACATCCCCGCCCAGTTCTTCCAGGGTCGAGACCATAAGCGCAAGACTGGTCATACCGTCCGCATCCCTGTCTCCGTACACCAGAATGTGTTCACCTTCATCTATGGCTGCAATAATCCGGTCTACGGCAGTCTCCATATCCTCAAACAGAAAGGGATTGTGCAGGCTGCGCAGGTCCTCCTCGAGAATGAACTGGATATCCTGCGGCTCGATGAGCCCCCTTCGTACCAGAATAGCAGAAATCAACGGAGATATTTCATACGTATCCGCGAGTTCACGGACCAGTCGGCTGTCAATCGGCGGTTTTTCCCATATCATGCGGCATTATCTCCTAATTTCTTGTATTGGCACGCCTCCGGCATTGTACAGGAAGCTGACGCAGATTACCAGGATCTGATAGAGTCCAATTATGCAAAAGTATAAACTGTTTCTGGATTTAGACGGGGTTCTGGCGGATTTTGATCATGCCGTGTTCGCATTATTTGGAGAATCGCCTGAATCGATCCATCCGGCAAGAATGTGGTCGCGACTTGCCAAAACCCCTGATTTTTACGCACATCTCCTCTGGATGGAGGACGGCAGGATACTATGGGATGCGGTCTCGCACCTTCAGCCGACCATTCTGACCGGACTGCCGCGCGGGACATGGGCGGAATCCCAAAAACGCGAATGGTGCGCGCGGGAGCTTGGGCCCGAAGTACCGGTAATCACCTGTATGTCCAGAGATAAACATCTACAGGCCGCAGAAACCCGATCAAACGGACTGACCCCGGTATTGGTAGACGAAAGGGGATCCCTGGCAGAAAAATGGGAATCAGCCGGTGGTATATTCATCCACCATCGTTCTGCCAGGGAGAGCATTGAGGAGCTCAAGCGGTATTCCGTACTCGGCTAGAACTATACTATAATTCCCCGGCCGGTACGCAGGGTATTCAGCTCCAACTCAATCTCCTGATACAACACCCGATAGCACCAGCCGAGCAGCTGCCGCTGGGATTCCTCCGGCAGCGCAACTGAAAACGATTCCTGCAGTTCGGTACGCAGCGATGTGTGGACATACATAAGCGATTCAGCCGACAGCAGGCTGAGCTGCCGATCCTCTATGCCTCCTACCCCGTCCAGCCAGCGCAAGAGGAATTGAATCGATCGGCGGCGGATATCCCGAGGGTCGCACATGCTCAAAGAATGCAAAGACTCGTACAGCAGGGAATATACAAAGCTTGATGCTTCACCGCCGCCATGAGTTTTCAGAATAATCTCGGCCCATAAACTGGCGGTAAAGTAGCGCTCGATATTCTCCCGGATACCGGGCAACTGCGTTTCAATTACTACGTCGGTAATCTTGCTGCGATTCTTCACCGGATCATGATAGAGATCAAACTCGGCAATAGTAAAAGGGGCAATCTTTCCGCGCAAACTTCCCCGCGCTGAATGCACACCATGAGCTATTGCCGAAACCATACCTTGATATTCAGTCAGAAGGGTTACCCCTGCATGGATTTCACCAACGGGACGCTGGCTGAGAATTATTGCCGTAAAACATTGATCCCTCTGCATTCACCCTCCACGATTTTTTTACTATATTAAGCCGTATGTCAGAAACAAACAAAGATATTGTACCAGGTGATGAACTTCTTCCAAACAAACTGCATGTAGTTCCGCTGAGCGGTGCGCCGATCTTTCCGGGATTGTTTACCCCGATTATGATAACCTCACCCGAGGATATCCGATCCATTAAGGCGGCACTGGAGGAAACGTCCACTATCGGACTGATCATGCTGCAAGATGAAGATATTGAAAACCCGACCGGAGAGGATTTATGTCCGGTTGGAACCGCCTCCAAGGTAGTAAAAAGCATTAACCTGCCCGATGGAGGAATGAACCTCTTCATCTCTACCGT